>JAGGWL010000106.1 GCA_021157555.1 Deltaproteobacteria bacterium
CTATCAATTGATAATTAGTGAAGATTTTGATGGTGCAGCAACTGTTCCCGTACCAGCCACTATCCTTCTTTTTAGTACTGGTTTAGCTGGGCTTGTTGGTTTAAGAATTGAAAGAAAAAATAAATAAACTATTTCGGCCTCGTTCTTTAGGAGCAGGGACGCAACAACTTCCCTGTTCCTAACCCAGAAACACAGTGAGAATATCTTTCCGTGCATTAACATTCTGGATCGTTACGCTTACAAGAGATTCAGGTTTTAAATTTTTCATCCCGGACTGTGATAAATTACATTCCAGCATATACTCCGGAATCAGTATCTGATAATAGTCCCTGCGCTTGTATAATATAATTGCGTCCTCTTTTTGGCCTATTTTACTCTCAAGATATTTCAACAACCAGTACCGTACACGATTTCTTTGAAGCGTGAGCACGCTATGCATTGGTGCGGCAAGCATGTTGATCGTTGTATCTATCTCTTCTTTGGAATATGGTTCCTCCAGACCGAGAACAGCGCGAATCTGTCGCTGTGTAGAAAGATCAAAATATTTGCGAATGGGTGATGTGGCTGTTACATAAGAGGTTAATCCAAGCCCGGAATGATGCCCAGGTTTACTATTAAGCACAAAACGATTCATTAGCCTGCGTTGCATACAGTTTTGAAAAAGTGTACCATCATCCCAATGGTAAAGACGTTCTTTCGGTCCTGACTGAGATCTGAAAATTGCCGGCATTGAATTTTCCGACAAAAATTTGGACATAATCCAGTTAGCCATTATCATTATTTCAGCAACCAGCATTCTGGATGGACTCTCCCTTTTAATCTGGCATACATTAATTTTACCATCTTCTTCGACCCAAACGTTGATGTTTGGTAAAGAAATTTGAACAGCTTCATTTTTTATTCTGAACTGTTGAAATGTTTTAGCGATCTCATGAAGAATGGTTATATCTTTGTTTTCCTTTAACATCAGGTTTGTCTCATAATATGTGAGCTGATGTTTGACCTTGATAATAGTATGTACAATTTCATAATCAATAATTTCATAAAACCGGCTTAAATTAATCATAACACTTATAGCCGGACGTATTTTACCAGCCTTGAGACTGCAAAGATCTTCGGCAAGACATGACGGCAGCATGGGGATTATCTGATCCGGCATATAAATGGAGCTTCCCCGCTCAAGAGCTTCCCTGTCAATCACATCGTCTTTTTTTACAAAATGCCCGACATCTACAATATGAATACCCAGGCGATAATGATCATCAATCTTCTCTATGCTTAAGGCATCATCAAAGTCCAGGGTAGATCTGCCGTCGATAGTCATAACTGAAAGGTCTGTAAGATCTCTGCGCCCGTTCTTATTTGATAATGAAAGGGAAAGATCAGAGGCATGTTTTTCAGTTTTGTTTGAACAGGTTAATGAAACACCGGATTTGTAAAGATCAATATTTTCGTTGTCAGCGAATACGCCGGCTTTTACAAGAAGCCTGAAGTTTTCAGTTGAATTAATGTTTGCTTTTTTAAAAATATCTTTAAATACAGAATAGTGCTTACTTTCCTTTTCAAAAATAGCAACAGATTTAAGTATATCAATAATTTCCAAAACGCTATCATTCAATTCTTCAGGCTGGTAATTATTTTTTTCTGAACCAGATAGCCGTTTTACCCATTCACTACCTTTTTCTATAATATCCTTTTTTCGTCCTTTCTCTTTGAGGTGGGCAATATTTCGCTCTACCTGCTCCTCCGAGTGTGGAAAAAACCGGGCTTGATCAAATTTAAAATAGAGCCTGTTATGAAAAAATGCCCTGACAACTGCGGATTCATGATCACCATCATGGCTTTCGGAAAAACAAAAAGCTGTCATTGTTTTAATATCTATCCATTCCTGCTCGGTATTAAGTATTTCCCACAATCCTTTTATATCTATGCTCTGCGCCAGTTTTTTTCGATATGCTGATATCTCCCGCAAAGAGTTGATCAGATTATCTCTGCCCAAAGAAAGGTGAAGACCTTTTTTTGATTTATGCAGCAATCGGTTTGTGGAAAGATTAACTTCACGGTTGCTCTCTGTAAGGAGCCTTAGCCGATTACCCTTTATTTCCATGACAATCGCGCATAGTATCTTCTGACGATCTATATATTCTACAATTTCCTCTATTTCCATGATGAATCATATATCAATCGACATACTGAAAGTCAAACTGGCGATTTGCATTCTTAGGGCTCGAGCAAAAATAAAAAAGATTGACACCGTAGAAATAATAATAATAAGACTCGTAAGCTACTAAGAAATAGTAGCGCTCTCGTTCCTAAGCATCATTCATTTCAATAATAAAAAAAGGAGATAACATGAAAACAAGAATTTTTTTAACAGGTTTATTGTTTTTGTTAATCAGTTTTGCAAACAATGCAACCGCTGAAAATAAAGCAAAAGCTTTTACCATTTCACCCATGATAGGTGGATACCTTTTCGAGGGTGATCAGGACATAGAGGATAAGGCTATGTATGGTCTTGGTCTGGGATATAATATAGATCAAAACTGGGGTCTGGAAGGAATGTTCAACTTTATAGATACTGATTCCGAAAAAGAAGCCGGTGATATAGATGTATATACGTACCGTCTTGATGCTCTTTATCATTTTATGCCTGACAAAAAGCTTGTTCCCTACATAGCCACAGGTTTCGGCGGCATGACATTCGACCCTGACCGGGATAAAAATGATACTGATTTTTTGGTTAACTACGGTGGTGGTATTAAATATTTTATTAATGATTTTACGGCATTACGGGCAGATGTGCGCCACATTATTTCATTTGATGAGACATATAATAATCTTGCATATACATTTGGCATCACCTTTCTTCTGGGTGGTGAAAAAAAAGCCATAGCAGCTGAATATAAAGACAGTGATGGTGATGGTGTTTATGATCATCTGGATCAATGTCTTAATACACCCCAGGGTGTTTCTGTCGACGAAACGGGTTGCCCGATAAAGAGTGACAGCGATGGTGATGGTGTTTTTGACGATCTTGATAATTGCCCGGACACACCCAAAGAAGCGATTGTTGACGATGCAGGCTGCCCTCTGGACAGCGATGGTGATGGTGTTTATGACTATCTTGATAATTGCCCGGATACACCCAAAGAAATAACTGTTGATGATACGGGATGCCCTCTTGACAGTGACGGCGATGGAGTTTTTGATTACCAGGACAGTTGTCCTGACACGCCCAAGGAAGCAAAAGTCGATGAGAGAGGATGCTGGGTACTTCACGGTGTTATGTTTGACACTGCTAAAGCCGACATCAAGCCTCTTTCATTTAGTATTCTTGATAATATAGTTTTAATATTAAAAAATAATCCGTTGTTAAGCCTGGAAATAGACGGGCATACGGATAGCACAGGTTCACAAAGTTATAACAAAACACTCTCGGCAAATAGGGCAAGGGCTGTTATGGACTATTTTCTTGCCAAGGGTATCGCAGCCAGCAGGCTGACTACAAAGGGATTCGCGAGTTCTAAACCCGTGGCGTCCAATGATACACCTGAAGGCCGTGCCTTAAACCGGAGAGTTGAATTGACCCCGGTACGCTAAAAAAATTGATGTATGTCTTCACTCTTGACAAAAATTAGACAAAAGTGAAGGTATTACCCCTGCAAAATGGGAGAAAAAATGAAAAGAAATATTTATATAATAACAGGATTAATATCAATTTTTTCCTTAATGTCGGTAGCTCAGGCTGAAATGAGGCTGGGTGATTTTTTTAATAGCGTAAAAAGTAAATTAAGTACTGAAAAAGTGAAAGATACGCAAATACCAGAAAGTAAAATAATTGAAGGCCTGAAATCCGCTTTGGAAATTGGCACAGAAAAAGCTGTAAATACAGTATCCCAAAAAAATGGTTTTTATGAAAATAGCGACATCAAGATTGAACTTCCTGGCATGGTTAAAAAACTGGATCCGTTTATCCGAACTGCCGGGTACGGACAGCAGCTTGATGAATTTGTACTGAGTATGAATCGTGCAGCTGAGCTTGCCGCACCTGAGGCCAAGGATATTTTTATGGAAAGCATTACGGACATGACCATTGACGATGCCAAAAAAATTTTGGCCGGACGTAACGATGAAGCAACACTCTATCTTAAGGAAAAAACATACAATAAGCTTTATAGTACATTTAAACCGACTGTACAAAAAAAGATGTCACAGGTCGGTGTTGCCCAAAAATATCAAGCATTAAACAGCAAGATAGAAACAATTCCCTTTGCAGAAAAATTGAATTTTGATCCTGATAGTTATATTACAAACAAGGGACTCGACGGACTTTTTTTGATGTTAGCAAAAGAAGAAGAAAAAATCCGCCAGGATCCGGCTGCGAGAGTTACAGATTTACTCAAGACTGTTTTTACCACGAAATAAGAATAAAAAGCGAGGCAGGGGTAAATCCTTCATTCTTGAAGTGAAAGATTTGCCCCTTTTTTTTGTATGAAAAACAGATATTTAAAACAATTACAATCTAAAAATGAAATAATTGATAAAACCGCCAATTATACAACAAAATATTATGCAGTTTACCACATACTATCTATCACAGAAAATAATCCCGAAGATATAGACCTTGATATCATTCTGACAATGCAGGATCTTCTAATAAGTTCAGAATTTTCACAGCAAAGGCGAAGCCTTTTTTTATTCCGGCTTGCGGCTGAAACCCTTAGCTCCATAATAATTCATTCCGACAATAAAAGCATGGCCGATTCGGCCTTTTCAGCAATGACACATGTCATGAAAAGTAGCACAGGGCATGCTCATAGAGCAACATCGGAGGCAATGAGTGCTTTGCCGTTTTCAATCTACGGACCGGAAATTATAACTAACAAGATAGATAGAATTCCTGAAGCAGACTGGCATGAAATACTTGACAAAAATAATCTCAAGGTTTCCGGCAGCCCCCTGTGCATGGGAAGAAGCATAGTGATACCTGTCCAGAAGAAAGAAAAGCTGCTTGTATTTAAAATGGCTCTTTCAGGGGATTCTCTCAATCTGCTTCAGGAAGAGGCTCTGTGGATGGATCATCTAAGATCGGAAAAATATTCATTCCCTTTAAAGTTCAGGATTCCTGTGCCAATCAGGATAAAAAACCGGCATCTGTTCAGATTAAATGGTCAGCCTGTTAAATTTCCGGAGAATAAAGATATCCATCCCAAAAGATATGCAATCGTTTTTATTGCTGATAAAGATTATTTTACATATCCTAATGATCCTGCAACAGTAAATAAAATTTCAGACCATGAATTCAGAGAAGTAATATTCAGAAATGCATGGCTGTTTGGAAGACTGGCCTCATCGGGCATTCTTCATACTGCTCCTATACCGCTCTTTCATAATCGTACACAGGCCGGCAGGAGAAGAGATA
>JAGGWL010000309.1 GCA_021157555.1 Deltaproteobacteria bacterium
CATTTATGAATTTATCTTACCGGTGGTTGAAACCACCGGCTATACGCCATCATCCCTTCGGGATATAAACCGACTATGACAAATTCGCGCTAATCCGCGATGACCCATATTTCTTTTGCAAAATATATGATCAATAAAAAAAGGAAAAATCAATGAAAATTATTGCGTTTGGCGACATACACGAGCATACGGAAAATATCAGTAAAATAAAAGGTCTTGCAAGCGCAGATTATGTTATTATTACTGGTGATATTACAAATTATGCGGGCAAAAAAAAAGCAAAAAAAATACTCGACTTAATAAAATCCTATAATTCCAGTATGTACGCCCAATTTGGTAATCTTGATAAACAAGATGTTAACGATTATCTTGATGAACTCGGTATTAATCTGCATGCCAATGGTTTTATTCAGCAGGGCATTGGCATATTCGGTGTGGGCGGATCCAATCCTACCCCATTTAATACCCCAACTGAATTTAGTGAACGTCAAATAGAGAATTTTCTGCAAAAAGGATATGAAAAGGTTAAACATCTCCCTATAACTATAATGGTTTCTCATGCCCCGCCAATTAACACAATGGTTGATATTGTCGGAGTCCAGGCCCATGTTGGGAGTAGTTCTGTACGCAATTTCATTGAAACATTTCAACCCAATGTCTGCCTTACAGGTCATATCCATGAATCAGCAGGAATAGATAAAATAGGTAATACAACAATTTTAAATCCAGGTATGCTTCAAAACGGCGGCTATATTGAGGTTACCATTAATGACGAGAAGGTTACTGCTGAATTAAGGAACTGTTCGCAAATAACTTGAACATCTCACATCATTGTAAATATACCATTGCAGAGACAATGCATGCCTTGTCTCTACAGTTCGCCTGGAGGTGAAAATATGCATGTTTCTACAAAAGAAACAGGGACCAAACTTCGACAAAAACTGATGGACATTCTTGGCTATTGGAAAAAAACAGGCTTCCCGTCTCGTGAAAAGCTGGTGTCAACGGCTGATGAGTTGATGGAGTGGAAGAAAAAAAATCATGCTAATGGGATTTGGGAAAAATCGCCATTAATGGTCACAGCAACACTGGACGATACCTTTGGGCACGGTCTTCAGTTGATTCATCTATACGCAAAAGTGGCTGGCATCAAAATTACTCATATAGGACTACTTCAAACACCAAAACAAATAATAGAGACTTGCCGGGAGATAAATCCTGATTTTTTGGGGCTCACAGTTTTGCAATTTGATTCTGAAGAGGCTCTCACCGCAATCTGCAGCAATCTGCCGCCAAAAACCAAAGTGGTGGTTGGAGGGCCGATTTTTAAAGCAGATCCTGATCTTGCTCAACGGGCAGGCGTAGATTATGTAGCCAAAAATGTCTCTTTTTTTCTTGAATACCTTCTGACATCCTCAGAGCTTGACAAAAAATAACCTAGGCTTTTCACAGCCCGGATCTTCTTTTTGTAAAACCTTCCTTTAATGGTGCTTTTTTTGCATGTCAATTTGTTTTAAAAAAACCTGCATACCATGGCAGGCACAACTAAGGAACGAGGACAAAATATTTCGTCCTCTTTCCTAATTGGAAAAATTAACAACAGATGAAAAAAATAAGCATATTGGCAATTTCGCTGATTATATTGATCATTGCTGTAGGTATTCAATTTATTAAGCAGGAATGGACCATAGAAAAAGAGATTATATATTTAAGAAACGGCAATTCTATTCTTGCAGATGAAGTATGGGAGAATAATGAGATAGTTTATTATAAAAATAATAATAAAAGAGATATGCTTTTAACGGAAGATGTGGATCATATTGCAATTAATGCCTTGCAGGAGACCGGTTCATACAAAAAAAACATCATAGAATATTATTACGAAAAAAAAGAACAACTTTTTACTTTCCTGGAGTTAGAAAAACAAAAAAACAACAAATCGGTATCTTTAATCTTTTTTGGATTCACAAAAGTTGTGCCCGGTATCATTATTTTGGTGCTGCTTATATATACTTATAAAATATTTGCAGCGTTATTATGTAAATTACTGGGATCCGGGAAAAACAAAAAAAACAGGCTAAAAGATGATAACGATAACATTAAGCCTTTTAATATTAATAAACAAAAATTAAATGAGATTGAAAAGATAGTATATTATTTTTTGGGATTGTACAAAAAACAGTTAAGCGCTCCGAAAGATGCCCCTGCAAATTTTTATCCGGTCAATATCGAACAAAGCAGAACAAATTCAATTTTTGAATTGCGGATAAGGCAAAACAAGGCATGGTCAAAAAGGCGGATCACAATTGGTAAAATAGGTAACGAAAGTCACAGCAAAAGCAGATGTTATTATGTAATTTATGATGTCCATATGGTTATTAAAATACCGCCGGAACCTGTTGATGATTTTAGTGTGTATATTGAAAATATAAAAAAAGAAAAGCATATCATTGATATCCTGTCTCCCAGGGAATGCATTATACCAATGATTTCAGTTATTATGAAACATATCCATTCTTTTCCTGAACAATATGCTGCGACTGCTGAAGAACTTGAAGCAAAGTATATTCAGTTGGTAGGAAGATTCCCAAAATATCAGGAATATTTAAAAATTGGCGGCTCTTTTGTATATTTTATGAATTTATCAAAGTATTTTTTTCTGGAACATATTTTGAAAAATATGCATGATATTAAAAATAAAATGGATCGAGAAATAAATGAACAACCGAACGTTATCTGGAATCTGAACGAATTTGAAAGCAAATATGGCATCATTAACACTCCTGTTTCTTCCGGATCTATCTGCTCCGGAATACAAATTTTATATACAAAGTGTGAAAAAGAAATAAAAGGATTAACAAGCAGGTATGGCTTGTCATCAATTTTTGAATACCAGATACAAAGCTGGTTTTTATTGCATTTGTCAGGAAATAAAATTTCCAAAATAGAGGAAGGTTTACCTCCTGAATTGACAGATGATTTAAATAAATTGTTTAAAACAATATTTAAACCAGACCTTAAATATGTCGAAGCATATAGAAACGTAATTAAAAAATATATTCGTAATATATCATTATTTCAAAACAAACTTCAAATTGAAGGGATTATTAGCAACATACTTGATCTTTTATGCTGGTTAAGAGAAAAAGGTGTCGCCATGCGGGATTTTAAACCGGATAATTTAATTGTAGCAGGAGAGCCAGAGCATTACCCTCAGTTTTTAAGATCACCGGAAAATTTTTCAATTGGGCTGATTGATGTGGAAACATCGGTTTTTTATAAAGAAAAATATGATTCTGAAATAGCTCAGCCGCTGTTAGGCGGGACACCTTATTATGCAACCCCTTCTCAATTGCTGCCAAATAAAGTGTTAATTGCTGTTTTTGGAGATTTACCTCGAATTTTGCTCCTTCAAGACTGGTTTGCAACAATAGTTATTATTTTTGAGGTGATTACTGGAGAACGAATCTTTAAAAAAACCGTAAAATTATTTCCGGTCATATTAAAAATAATACAAAACCCTGTTAATAAGACAAAAACGCCATCAGAAATTATTTTTGAAATCAGTCAGTTATTTTGGAGAAGTGCAGTAGCGGAATTTAAAGAAAAAACTAAAAAAAATGCAGCAGTTTTAAAAACAGTAAATATTATTATGCTGAAACAGACCAGACAGATGATTTGCGAAGAGATTAAATCTGCTATGAAGCATATTGAAAAATCAATTGAAAATTTGATAAAATCTCAAAATGTTTTTAAGAGCCAAAAAATTTGTAACCAGCTTTTGCTTGCATCATCTACAAAAATAAGAGAATTGAAATTGAAAAAAGGAAGAGAAGTAGAAGACCTTGAGTCCAAAGATAAAGTAAAAACATACAAACTGCTTCAGGATTTGGAATATTTAAAAGAACAATCAAACGAGTTCTCACAAATTATTAAAATTTTAAAGACAAATGAAGCAAAAATAACGGCAAGCCTTTTACTGGAGAGCATGTTTAAAATTGTTTATTCATGTATGTTTATGGAAAAATATGGTTATAGTTTTGATAAAGAGTAGCTTAGACTTAAAGACTCAAACTCATATCACTCAAATATTTTCTGACATGGACTTGGAGATAGAAGCATTGGAAAAGAAATTGGATAAATACAAACTACTAAAAACAGGCATAATGCAAGAATTATTAACTGGCAAAAAACGTCTGAACCATGATTTTAAAGGATTGTAGGATTGCCATGAATTATGTTGAAGCATATAATCTTGAAATAGGATTATTAATAAATTTTGGTGCAAAAAGTTTACAACGCAAAAGGGTACATAATAATTCTTTAATCAAGAAATCTAATAATCAAAAAAATCAAGGTTCAAAACAATAAGCAAAGTAGGACAGTTAGAAAAAATGGAAAGTACGAAATACAATAACAATCATATTTTCGTGTTTTAGTACTTTCGTATTTTCGTGATAATTTTTTTTAGTTCCGGCTTGTCCAGGGTTAGGAAATCCAAGTATCATAAATAGTATAAGAGACACTTCTGCCTCACAATACAGTTTGAATGACTAAAATAATTTTATTATAGTTGCAGCACCCTGGATAAATTGTAAAAATTCAATAAGTTAGTCGCCATCGCTCCTCATGAATAAAGATGGTACAAATCTTGCAAAATTATAATATATTAAAAAAATAAATTAATTGCAAGCAACGGGGGGGGGATATGTTACAATTTAAAGATTTAAAAAAGGATATCAACCTTATAAATGAAATAGATTGGGATATGACTCCGGAAGAGGCTGTAAGACTCTATCTTGAATGGGGCAATAATAGCTGGACAGGATGTAAATATCCGATTCGTTCAAAAAATGATGTTTCATATTATTTTGTAATAAATACATGGAAAGAAACACCGAAAATTTTTCTGATAAAAAGAAATTCAGAAGATGCAAAAGAGTTGGCCGAATTTGAAATGCCGGAAGATATCAAGAAAAAATTTCTGGCTTATACAGGGCAGCTTAAAGGTGTTTATTCAGTTGAAGGAGTTGTAAAAAGATGGCTCCAAAAGGAATTGAAAGCTACATAAAATAAAAAATAAATATTATAAGGAAATTCAGAATGAATAAGCTTGATGCGATATTTTCACCCAAGTCGGTAGCTGTTGTAGGTGCCTCATCCCAACCTGGAAAAGTAGGCCATGATATTTTCAAAAATATTCTTTGGGGAGGTTACACAGGCACTCTTTATCCTGTAAACCCAAAAGCAAAATCAATTTTGTGCGTCAAGTCGCTCCCTTCTCTACTGGATATAGAAGATATGGTTGATCTTGCAATGCTGATTCTTCCTCCGCAACGGATTGTAAAGGCTGTAGAAGACTGCATTAAAAAAGGCATAAAGGGAATAGTGGTTGTCTCTGCCGGATTTCGTGAAGTTGGCAAGGAAGGCCTTAAAATCGAAAACAGGATTACCGCTATGTGTATGGCGGCAGGCATCCGCCTTGTGGGTCCAAACTGCCTGGGTGTTATTAATCCGCATCCATCAATCAGTCTGAATGCAAGTTTTTCTGCAAGAATGCCTGCAGTAGGAAATATATCTTTTATTTCCCAAAGCGGTGCGTTGTGTACAGCGGTTTTAGATTTTGCAGCCGACAGAGGATTTGGTTTTTCCAAATTTATATCAATCGGCAACAAGGCAGATGTGGATGAATTTGATCTTTTAAGATATTATCATCATGATCCTGACACTGATGTAATAATGGTATATATGGAAGAATTGAGGATTTGCGGCCAGGCATTTATTGATGAAATCAAAAGTATTACTTCCGGAGACAATCCGACTCCTGTTCTTGTCATAAAATCCGGAAAAACATCTGCCGGAGCCGCCGCTGCATCATCCCATACCGGCGCAATCGCCGGCACGGAAGCTGTATATGATGCAATTTTTGAAGAAGCAGGGATTATCCGTGTAGAGACAGTAAACGAGCTTTTTGATTATGCAGAAGCTTTTATTCCAAAAAAAATTCCACGAAGCAACGGAATCGCAATTGTAACCAATGCAGGCGGTCCCGGTATTGTTGCCACAGACATGACGGAAGCAGCAGGACTTAAGCTGGCCAAGCTGGGGGATGAAACTGTCAAGGCGCTTCAAAGCCATCTCCCGGCAACTGCAAACATTCATAATCCAATAGACGTTATTGGTGATGCATCAATGGACAGATATGAAATGGCGCTTGATGCGGTTATAAAGGATGAAAATGTTGACGGTGCCATGGTTATTCTTACTCCCCAGTCCATGACAGATGTCACAGGAACTGCCGAAGCAGTCGTGAAAATTGCGGAGCGTACTTCAAAACCTGTTGTATGCAGTTTTATGGGAATTTTTGATGTTTCGGCAGGAGTTAAAATATTACAAAAGCATCATATCCCCACCTACACTTTTCCGGAAAATGCAGCCAAAGCCCTTGGTATCCTCAACACTCGTTCAAAATGGTTGAACAGGCAAATTCTTGCGCAGTATGAGTTTAAGCACGACAAAAAAAAGGCCAGAGGAATTATTAAAGGCTGCTTTGATCAAAAAAAAATGTACCTTGGTGAGCTGGATGGCCTGGAAGTTTTAAAAAGCTATGGCTTTAACACATTAACCACAATACTGGCCAAAGATGAGGAAGAGGCTGCAAAAACAGCAAATAATATAGGTTATCCGGTTGTTATGAAGATAGTCTCTCCACAGATAATTCATAAATCTGATGCAGGGGGAGTTAAAGTCGGCCTGAAAAATGAAGATGAAGTGAAAACAGCATTTAAAGATATTATTGAAAATGCAAACGCATTTAATCCTGATGCGGTAATCAATGGCGTGCTTATCCAGAAAATGGCCGAGCCAGGACATGAAGTAATTCTTGGAATGAACAGATACCCAATTTTCGGCCCGCTTATCATGTTCGGCATGGGTGGAATATTTGTTGAAATATTCAAGGATGTCGTTTTCAGGATAGCCCCTATTGGCAGGAACAACGCACAAGCCATGATAAAAAGCGTAAAAGTTTTTCCCATGCTTGATGGCTTCAGAGGCAGCCCTAAAGCTGACATTGAAACGCTTCAGAAAATGATTGTAAGCCTCTCCGATCTTGTATTGGACAACCCTGAAATACGGGAACTTGATATAAATCCTTTACTTGTACATGAGGAGGGACATGGCGTGACAGTTGCGGATGTACGAATTATTTTATCGGAACCTGACCCTAAGTGTGCCATTAAAAAGGTTTAGGAACGAGGACGAAAACGAGGAAAAAACTAATATTTGGTGCCTGGGGCGAGAATTGAACTCGCACAGAGATTAACTCCGAGGGATTTTAAGTCCCTTGCGTCTACCTATTCCGCCACCCAGGCAATTAATATAAATATTTTATCTGCTATCTCTTGGAATGTCAACAAGGCAGGAGATATTTTTTTAAGGGCGAGCATACTTTTTTATCCTGAATCCATGCATTACACCATGACAGCGGCAGGCAGTACTTAGCAGACAAGGTCTGCTGCCTGCAGCTTTAATCTTTTTCAGGGCAGCATAAAGAGCTTCGGGGCTGTATCCACCGACTCCGGGTGATAATTGCCTGCTTTGGACCACAACCGAACAAAAATCATTATAATGGATCGCTGCCAGCTTTTCATGCAGTATTCCCAGACGTGGTTTACCTGTATGAGTGCATATTTCTGCCGGTTCAGGGCAATTGTCAGGACAGATAAAATCCGCAAAACTGATATATAAAGCGCCGTCTTTTCCTTTTAAAGGATTAGGAAGAGTTGCTGCCAGTTCTTCAGGGATATTCAGAGGTTCAACAGAATATTCTTCAAAAAGTTGAGTCCGAATCCATTCATAAGCTACATGAACCGGAATTACAGGAATAATCCAGTCAGGAAAACCGCCTGAATCTAAATTATCGGCCAGGTACTTTATCCCTTCCATACAAACAGAATTAAATGAAAGGTTCGAAAATTGGCCGCAAACATCGTTTTTTTTGTCAATAATTGTTATATCTGCGCCGGGATATTTTTTTATTGCGGCTTGAGCGGCTTTTAGACCAAATTTGCCGCCGCCGAGTATCCAGAAACTTGTCATTTGAAATATTCCTTATTATTCTTGTTAATAATTATATCATTTGATATTAAAAAGGTCATGCATAATCTAAAAAAAGAATCATTATTAATACTTGCATCAGAATCTCCCCGTCGCAAAGAACTTTTAGCTGGCGCAGGTCTGTCGTTTACTGTTATCCCTAGTTTATTTGATGAAAGCTCTGTTCCAATCTCAGCGCCTGAAACATATGTAAAACTTCTTGCGGAGAGCAAAGCCTCCGATGTATCAAATAAATATCCTGAACAATGGATTATTGGAGCCGATACTATTGTTCAGTCAGATAATGATATTCTTGGCAAGCCGTCATCCGAAAAAGATGCTTTCCGCATGTTAAAACAGTTAAACGGCAGAATACATCATGTTGTCACAGGTTATTCCATATGCTGTAAAAAAAGAAACTTTAACTTTACAGAAGCTGTAACAACAGAGGTTCTTTTTAAAGACTTAACAGAAAAAGAAATCTGCTGGTATATTAACACAAAAGAACCCTTTGATAAAGCAGGCGCTTATGCAATTCAGGGACTTGCCTCACGCTTTGTTAAACGAATAAACGGTTCCTATACAAATGTAGTAGGTTTGCCTGTATGCGAAGTTATAGAAGCTTTGGAACGGACGAAAATATGGAGCCGAAACATATGAAACAAGAAAATGGTTTTAAAAAACGGTTGAGCAGTATTAAAGAAAGAATCATAAACGCTGCTATCTCATCCGGTCGTGATCCGGCCGATATCCGTCTGGTGACTGTCAGCAAAAAAATGCCTGAAGAAAAAATTATAAAGGCTATTGATGCCGGGGCTGATATTCTGGGAGAAAATTTTATTCAGGAGGCTCGTCAAAAAGCAGAACACCTGTCATCCAGAAATATATCATGGCACTTTATAGGCCACCTCCAATCGAATAAAGCGAAATACGCTGTTAAAATATTTGACCTTATTCATACCGTAGACTCTCTTAAACTTGCACTGGAATTAAATAAACGGGCTGAAAATATAAATAAAATACAGCATATTCTTATACAGGTCAATATCAGCGGTGAATTATCCAAATCTGGAGCCGAGCCTGATAAGGTTATGGATTTATTGAAAAAAATTAGTTTATTGAAAAATTTATCCATACAAGGTCTTATGACCGTTCCTCCTTTTTCCAGTAATCCTGAAAAAACACGTCCCTTTTTTGCATCCTTAAGAAATTTGAAAGACAAAATAAACAAAGAAGCGCTGCCTGGTATTCACATAAAAGAGCTTTCCATGGGTATGACCGGCGATTTCGAGACTGCAATAGAAGAAGGAGCCACTCTGGTAAGGATTGGAACGGCAATTTTTGGAAAAAGAGATTGAAAATACTGCTTCATATATGCTGTGCACCCTGTTCAATCTATCCGGTTAAAATCCTCCGGGCGGAAGGCATGGATGTTTTCGGTTTTTTCTATAACCACAATATTCATCCATATTCTGAGTGTGTCAAAAGAAGAGAAACGCTTGAAAGTTATGCAGAGTCGATTGATCTGCGTGTAATATATCAAAAAGAGTATAACCTTGAAGAATTCATAAGAAATGTCGTCTTCCGGGAAGCTGACAGATGTTCTTACTGTTACCATGACAGGCTAAAATCTGCGGCACTGGTTGCAAAAAAAGGTAAATTTGATTATTTTTCTTCAACCTTGCTCTATAGTAAATTTCAAAAACACGGAATGATACATTCGATTGGAAAATCAATCGGGAAATTAGTTGGAGTTCCATTTTTATACCTTGATTTCCGGCAGGGATGGAAGGAAGGAATTGAGGAGTCCAAACACCTTGGATTATACAGGCAACAATACTGTGGATGCATTTACAGTGAAAAAGAAAGATTTTATCATAAATAAATAATTTTGATTTGCTGCCAATTATTATCGTTAAAGCAGCTTAACGAGGGTGGCTATAATAGCTGTCTGAGCAAGCAGCATACCGGCTGTCCATTTGATAATTTCTAACTTGGTTTTTGTATGTTCTTTTGCGGAATCAAACCTTATTTGCTTATGTTCTTTTTCGGAATCGGACCTTATTTGCTCAAGATCCTTTTTTAAATCGGACCTTATTTGCTCAAGATCCTTTCTAAGAACCGATTCGGTGCGCCTCAAATCCACCCTTGTAGCAAGACGTCCCTCTATGATCTCGACAAATGTTTCAGCCTGAGCTTCCGCCTGAGATTCAGGCACGCCAGCGGCTTTAAGCCTTTTTACGTAAGCTAACGTATCAAATGCGATTGATCCCATATTTAATAACCTTAAACCAGGATGGGAAGACGTCCCCTTTTCCCACTTTTTATAAAAAATTGCAACTATAGTCATCCTCAGGTGACTTGATACCAATTTTGGACTTGGTCATCGTCCCGACCACCCGGCAATAAATTGCCGGGCTATTGTCTATCGCCCCGATGGGGCTTATACAACGGAAAACTGTCTTAACAAATGGAGGATA
>JAGGWL010000131.1 GCA_021157555.1 Deltaproteobacteria bacterium
AAAAAATTATTTTTTAAACATTAACAAAATCAACACGTTACAAAAATAGAAAAAACTGATTTTCTCTGTTTTTTTAATTTGGCGAAGGTATTGATATATAATATATATTTTGTTCTATGTATATATATTTTGTATAGCTAACTTCACTACAAAAATATTAACAACCTGTCAAGCAGATTGTGACGGTCTATATATAAATTTCAAGTAAATTTCTTGAAAAAACATATCCTTTTCTGTTAGTTAAAACAAAAGGATAAAAAATAGAAGATAAATGCTTTATTTGGAACAAGCAAATATAGACTATCTTATAGAAAAACCAAGGCCAAACAAGTCGTTTGAGTCTGATACCTAATATCTCTCGGTTTTGGAAGTTATTGCTTTTAACTTATATCTTTCAATATTGAGCGTTTCTGATATTTACACGACGCAGCTCAATTTAGCGTTAGGAACGGGGACGAAATATGAAAATAGTTATTTTTTGCTGCTTTATTTTGTTTTTAACCGTATTACCTTTGTCCGGTGCTGAAATGGGACTAAAAACTGTAACTGACCAGGTTAACAGACAGATTGTTATGCCTATTAACCCGCAACGGGTGGTTGCCCTTGCTCCAAGCATCACAGAAATTATTTTTGCCCTTGAACAGGAAAAACGCCTAAAAGGTGTCACAATTTACAGCGATTTTCCAAAACAAGCTTTAAAACTTCCAAAAGTAGGTTCGTATATCCATCTTGATCTGGAAAGGATAGTCTCTCTAAAACCGGATCTTTGCATCGCCATAAAGGATGGCAACCCTATAGAAGCTGTTAAAAAGCTTGAACATATTGGAATACCTGTTTATGCTGTAAATCCAAAAAATATTGAAACAGTAATAAATACAGTTGTTGAAATAGGCGGATTACTAAATGCATCAAAAAAAGCAGATTATTTAACAAAAAATATGCGCCATAAAATAAACAGAGTTAAAGCACTGGTAGCAAAAACAGATCTTCGACCAGGTATTTTTTTTCAAATAGGAATAGCTCCAATAGTATCTGTTGGAACTGATACCTTTATTCATGAACTTATTATTAAGGCAGGAGGAAGAAATCTTGCTGAGGGCCCGGTTTCTTATCCGCGCTTCAGCAAGGAACAGGTTCTGGCACTGGCTCCTGATATAATAATTATAACATCCATGGCCAGATCAGTTGTTTTTGAACAGGTTAAAGCGGAATGGAATAAATGGCCGAATATGCCTGCTGTAAAAACCGGGCGAATCTTTCTTGAAGATTCTAACCTGTTTGACCGCCCTACACCCCGCCTTGTGGACGGCCTTGAACTTTTACTTAAATTAATCCATCCGGAGCTAATAGATAAGGAAAACAAATGCCTTTAACCAGATCTTCCATTATAAAACGGATTATGTTTGTTTCTTTAATTTTATTTATAATCCTTATTATAGTGATTCTGGCGGCTCTTGCAATTGGATCAACAAGCACAGGAATCAAGCCTGTTTACCAGGCTTTCTTTGCTCATGAAGATGCTGATGCCATGACAAGTGCTATAATTTTGCATCTTCGTTTACCCAGGGCTCTGCTGGCGGCGCTTGTGGGTGCGGCCCTTTCTTTGGGCGGCCTTGTTTTTCAGGCTATTTTAAGAAATCCTCTGGCCGAACCCTATATTTTAGGCATTTCAGGAGGTTCCGCCATAGGAGCTATTCTTGGGATATTAATGGGAATGTCGCGTTTTCCCGGAGTAAGCCTTTTATCATTTACAGGAGGTATTATCATCCTGTTTTTGATTGTTATAATTTCATCCGGACATTCAATTTTAAAAAAAGATTCCCTTTTGCTGGCCGGAGTTATGGTTAATTCATTTTGTTCCGCAGTTATTATGTTTTTAATCTCCATGACTCAGGATTCCAGGCTTCATAACATAATGTTCTGGCTTATGGGTGATCTTTCACTTGCAGATATCAATCAGACCGGCATACTTGCGGCAATACTCTTTCCCTGTTTTATTCTGATTTTTTTACTTTCAAATTCAATGAACATTCTTCTGCTTGGAAAAGAGATGGCCCTTACAATGGGAATAAGTGTAAAAGCGATTACCCTGACTCTTTTGATTACAACATCATTAATGGTAAGCGCAACAGTAAGTAATTGCGGCCTGGTTGGGTTTGTGGGGCTTGTTATTCCACACATCCTGCGTCTCGGCCTCGGATCCGATCACAGGGTACTTGTACCTGCCTGCATTCTTGGAGGCGGTGCATATATGGTTATCTGCGATTTAATGGCCAGAACTCTTCCTGAACAAGGTGAAATGCCGGCAGGGGTTATTACAGCCATGATCGGTGCTCCGCTTTTTATCCTTCTTTTAAAAAAATCAAAAGCATAAATTATCTTATGACTTCAGCAATAAAAATAAAAAATCTTGATTATTATTACGATAATTATCATGTATTAAAAAATATAGATTTTACTGTTCAAAAGGGAGATTTTTTTATTATAATAGGCCCCAATGGATCAGGTAAAACAACTTTGATCAAAATAATAGCTGGTATTTTTAAACAGCAAAAAGGAAATATATTTGTTTTTGATAAAAGTTTGAAAAGCTATTCCCGTAAAAAACTGGCCAAAAAAATTGCCCTTGTTCCGCAAATGGTTTCAGCAGATTTTCCTTTTACTGTAATGGAACTGGTTTTAATGGGTCGCTCACCTTATCTTGGTCTGCTTGGACTTGATAAGCAGGAAGATCTGAAAATAGCAAAACAGGCTTTATTTTTTACTGGTGTTGAGGAATTAATGAATCGCAGAATGGATCATTTAAGCGGAGGTGAACGCCAACGTATATTGATTGCCAAGGCAATATGCCAGGAAACTGAAATAATTCTTTTGGATGAACCTACGGCTGCCCTGGATCTTGCACATCAAATCCGGATAATGGATTTAATGGAACAGCTTCAGCAAAAAAAAAATGTAACTATCATCATGATATCACACGATATTAATCTTGCAGCAATGTATGGAAACAGATTACTGCTCCTTGATAACGGAAAAATTGCCAGTATTGGAAGTCCTGCTGATGTGCTTACATTTAAAAATCTTGAAAAAACTTATGGGTGCAAAGTATTGATTGATAAAAATCCTGTTGGTCAATATCCACGGGTAAATCTTGTACCCCAAAAATTTATTAAGGAATCAAAATGAAACAAATTTTTTTATATCAAACAAATGTCCCTCTTTATGAAGTAGATTTGGGAGGTGGAGTTTATCACGGTAATTATTACCACTTTTTTGAGTCTGCCAGAGAAGCCATGCTTGAGGAAATAGGTTTTCCATACACAAAAATGATGGAACTTGGGAATCACCTTGCTGTTGCCGAAGCAAAATGCACATATCGCATTTCACTTCGATATAATGATCCTATAGAAATTCGCAGCAATTTTACAAAAATTTCAAGCAGAAGTCTTAAAATTAATCAGGAAATATGGAATCTTGATATCAACAAACCAGCAACGATACTTGATTTAAGTTTGGTCTGTATAAATAATAAAGGCCGGGCAACAGTACTTCCGGAAGGGTTAAAAAAAGCACTTAATTCAAAATAGCCATTTTTTACTCTGCAAGATGTTTTACAATATGCCCAATTTCAGGGAAAATAAGGGTTTTACAGGCTAACTTACAGGCTTTCAGGCTACCTGGAATTGCAAATAAAACAGATTTATCTATAATTCCGGCTGTTGCGCGGGATAAAATTGCCGCAGAATCTATCTCTTCAAAACTGAGGTGAGCAAAAACAGAACCAAACCCGGTAAGTTCTTTTATAAACAAAGGCCGGACTGCCTCAATAGTAACATCCGTGTTACTTATTCCCGTCCCTCCGGTTACTATTATAACATCAGGTTTTAAATCCTGTATCAGCTCCAGGACGGTTTTTGTAATAGTAGATGATTCATCAGGAATTACCTGATGAAAAACTATAGTATGAGCCTCTTTTTTGGCTTGTTTATTAATCCACAATCCGCTTTTATCATTGGCGATGGTTCTTGTAGTCGAAACAGAAATTATCCCGACTCTGGTTTTTTTTGGAGCTTTTTTTTTATGCTTCCATGTTCCCAAAATATTCTCCTACCTGTTGCCCGAACGAAAAATAGAAAATTTTGTAATAGTTCACCAAGGGTATGAACTTACGGGAACCCCAGGCGTGTAAGCGTTCACCAGTGCCCCAAGTGTGCACGTTCAGGCATTATTCAATCATAACAGCATCTATATCATCATATTCCTTAAAAAGTACATTTACTGTTTCATGCTGTCTTGTTTCTATAAACTTACCAACATAATCAGCCTGTATCGGCAATTCCCTAAACCCCCTATCCACCAAAACAGCAAGTTCAATCCTGTCAGGCCTTCCAAAATCAATAACAGCATCCATGGCCGCCCTGACAGTGCGTCCTGTAAAAAGGACATCATCAACAAGAATAATATGTTTTCCGTTAACAGAAAATGGTATTTCAGTAGTCTTTACTATCGGATGGCTACTTATCTTGGTCCAGTCATCACGGTACATAGTAATATCAATCGCACCAAATTCTACCTCAATTCCCTCAATATCGGAAATCCTTTTACCAATTCTTTGCGCCAAAAAGATTCCTCTTGTATGAATACCAATCAAAACCAGATTACTAACACCTTTATGTCTTTCAATTATCTCACAGGTAATCCTTGCAAGGATTCTTTTTATATCAGCTTTGTCCAGAATTATATTTTTTAAATCCATAATATTTTCCTGTATTAAATGCCTGTGTAAAATGAAAGGCGCCCTTTTTTTATATTTTTTTAAGTTTAATTAATCTTTCTTTTCATTTGAAAAAAAACAAATTGTTTAGAACTATCATCTGTTCTAAGTATTCTTTTTTCTGCTTTGATATGAAAGTATTGCTGCATTTCTTTAAAAAAGATTGAACCTGTTTCGCGAACACCTTCAGCCAAAGTTACATCACCATCTGATTTTAAACATTTATTAAAAAGTATTAACAAACTTTTAATATCTTTTTTTTTATAAACTACCTCTGAACCTATTATTTGATCAAAAAGTTCATCACATACAGGTTTATTCCAATCAAGATATTTAATTTCCAAATCATCACAGTTATTTATAACAGCGTTGGCTCTGGCAAAATTCAATGCATCAGAATTATATTCCGACATCAACACTCGGTGTCCAAAACTCGAAGCCACAATTCCAACAACACCAATACCAGCACCTATTTCAAGAAATTTTTTCTCAGAGTTTATTGGAAGATCCGCCATATAACACGAAAGAAGAGTCGTTGCTTCCCATATTTTTGCCCAAAGCGGAAATCCATCAAATAGATTATCTTTATTTATAAAACGATCAATATTTTTTGGTATGAAAAATTTAAATTTTTTTTTATTTACCACCATAGGTATTTGTTCAGTTTCATAATCTCTGTAAAACTGATTTAAATCAAACTCTATACGCTTATTTTTTATATTATTCATATTTAAATAGTATATATGG
>JAGGWL010000195.1 GCA_021157555.1 Deltaproteobacteria bacterium
TAAAGCATACTGCTCAAAAGGACTTTAAGGCGGGCTTTGCCCGCACAGCTTGCACGGAAAACAATTTGTTTTTCCAAACTGAAAAAAACGTATGACATTGTCATCGGGTTGCTGATTAATAAAATCGAATTTAGCGTGAATATTTATACATAACTACAGGCTCGACCCCAAAATTCTTAATCAATTCTATTACTTTGTTCTCAATGTTATCACGTATTCTTCGTATAAAATCAATTGATTCACCTGCAGGATCGGGCAAATCCCAGTCTACTTTCTCAGCGCCGGATACAGCAGGACACTCTTCTCCGCAACCCATTGTAATAATATAGTCAGGTTTTATGTCCGCAATGGCGGTATCAATGCTTTCGGGAATACGAAAAGCCATATCAATTCCTTTTTCGGCCATAACTTCTACCATTACAGAATTTATTTTATTCGCCGGATTGCTTCCTCCTGATAATACCTCAAGCTTGTCCCCTGCCATATACTGGGCAAAAGAGGCTGCCATTTGACTTCTACAGGCATTCTCCTTGCAAGCAAAGAGTATCTTTTTTCTTTTAATAAGTGGATTGAGGAGTTTTTTAACCTCTTCTTTTACTTCTTTTAAAACAGTAGGATGCTTTTCCATATCTCCAGGTTTTTCTATCCGCCTGTATGCCAGTATATCATCAAAACTTGTCCCAACAGCATCAAAAAAATATTTGGATGTAAGAATAATACCATCAAAAAGATTATTTCCTTTTGTAGCGCCGAGTGACAGTAGAAAACCATGTCTGCTTTTTCGTCCAGGATCTATCAACTTTAATTTGTATTTCCTTGACCATAGTGTTTGGCTTCGGTCTATAATGGCTTTAAGTTGTGATGGGGCATTGTAAAAAAACATGGGGGTTGACACCACTATAAGGTCTGCTTTACGAAAAAGAGGAAAAAGATCAGTACTCATTTTATCCTTAATAATACATACCCCTTTTTTCTCACAATAAGCGCAACCTTTGCAAGGTGCAATATCCTGTTCCGAAGCTACAACCACTTTTGTTTGTGCACCCAGACTTTTTGCCTCATCCATGAAAATAGATAAAAGATAATTTGTATTCCCGTTTTTTCGAGGACTTCCCATTAAACCCAGTACCAGCATTATATTTTGCTCCTATTATTTTGTCCCAAGCCCTAAATAGTGATACTACAATAGTATTACCACTGTGTGTTTGCAATACTTTTTTTGACAATTCGAGCTATAATACCGCTGCACCCTTCGCCTCCATCTGGCTGGGTCTAAGACTTGTCAAACGATTTACTACATGATACGTTTGACTCACTTTTAAAAACATGTGCTGTGCCAGGCACACAACAAGGCTAAGGAACGGAGGCGAAATAACTTCCCCAGGTAGGCGCATAGATTTAGGTCAGGTTTGTTTGATCTGCCCGATCTTAAACAGGTGCAAAAGTTGTATCAGCGCTTAAAATGTAAAGTTATTTTTGTGCGAGCCCTTAATAAACAATATATGCAACGTAAAACATACACAGTTTCAGAAATAACTTCCGACATTAAAGTTTTGCTTGAAGAAGAATTTCCTTTTATATGGGTTTCAGGTGAAATATCGAACTTTAGCATTCCATATTCAGGTCACTATTATTTTACTTTAAAAGATGATCACTCCCAGATCAGCTCAGTAATGTTCCGCGGTCAGAATCGTTCTTTAAAATTTGTCCCTGAAAATGGAATGGTAATAACCGGCTTCGGCAGGATTAGCGTTTATGAGCCTCGCGGCACATATCAGATGATTTTTGAGTATTTGGAGCCGATGGGTGCAGGAGCTTTACAAAAAGCTTTTGAACAGCTTAAAAATCGTCTTGCAAAGGAAGGCCTGTTCGACAAAAAATATAAGCTTCTTTTTCCCTTTTTACCAAAAAAAATAGGTATTGTAACATCCCTTAGTGGAGCAGTTCTCCATGATATTCTTAAAGTTATTGATAGACGATTTCCGAATATTCATGTTGAGATCACACCTTGTAAGGTTCAGGGCTACGGTGCGGAAAAAGAGATTGAAGCGGGCCTGAAACTGCTGAACGCCAGGCCGCCGGACAAACAGGCAGATCTTATCATAGTGGCCAGAGGCGGCGGAGCGCTGGAAGATCTTGCTGCCTTTAATTCGGAGGATGTTGCGCGGGCAACATTTGCATCAAAAATTCCTGTTATATCTGCTGTAGGGCACGAAACAGATTATACAATTTGTGATTTTACCGCCGACCTTCGTGCTCCGACCCCTTCAGCAGCGGCAGAGATTGCCGTGCCGCAAAAAGATGAACTTGAAAAAAGATGTTATGATCTCTTGAGAAGCCTTAAGGTAAATTTTTATAACAATATAGAGCAAAAAAATACCATGCTGAAGAGCCTCTCTAACCGACTCATTGACCCTGAAAAAAAACTTGTAGATTTAAGGCTGAAAACAGATGATATTACCTCGCGTCTGGTGAGGATTATTTTTAACAATTTAAAAGAAAAACAAAAAGATGTAAAATGGCGTGTTCAAATACTACAGGCAAAGAGTCCTTTAAAATTAATAATGAGCCTTGATGAAAAACTTGAACAGGTTAATTATGCTTTATCAAATTTTGCAAAAATATATCTGATCAACAAACGTACGCTTCTCAAAGAGCTGTCTGTAAGGCTGCAAGCTGTAAATCCGGATTCAATCCTTGATAGAGGATACAGCATTACAAGAACTATACCTGAAAGAATAGTTGTCAAAGATGCCTCATCTGTGGCAATAAGTGACAAGCTTGAAATCATCGTTCGCAAGGGAACAATAATATGTAAGGTAGAGGGGAAAACCAATAATGGCAAAACAAACATTTGAACAGGCAATAAATAAGCTGGAACAGATAGTCAAGGATATGGAAACCGGAGATCTTCCTCTTGAACAAACGCTTAAAAAATTTGAAGAAGGTGTAAAATTATCAAAATTCTGTTCCTGTAAACTTGATGAAACTGAAAAAAAAATAACCGTTCTGCTGGGTGATACTCAAGGAAACGTAACTGAAAAACCCTTTACTCCCTAAAACTTTATTATGTTCAATTTTAAAGAATATCTTGTTGAAAAACAAGAAATTATAAATAATTCTCTTGTAAATTTGCTTGACACTTTTCCGCTTTACAGCCGGCTTATGCAGGCTGTAAAATATTCCCTCATGGCTGGAGGAAAAAGAGTCCGGCCAATACTCTGTATTGCTGCATGTGAAGCCGTTCATGGCGAACTTCAAAATGTTCTGCCAATTGCCTGCGCAATTGAAATGATTCACACCTATTCATTAATTCACGATGATCTGCCTGCCATGGATAATGACAACCTGCGCAGAGGCAAGCCCACATGCCATATTCAATTTGACGAAGCCACTGCGATACTTGCCGGTGATGCTTTGCTTACTCTTGCATTCCAGATTTTATCTTCAGCAGACAGCTTTCAAGGCCATCACAATGAAGATCATAACGCTGTTACGCGGCTGACAATTATAAAAATATTATCTGACGCAGCAGGCTGTAATGGTATGGTCGAAGGACAGATGTTAGATATTTCATCAGAGGCGAAACTTCTTGATTTAGATAAGCTTGAACATATGCATTCATTAAAGACCGGAGCACTGATAGAAGCTTCAGTGTGTGCAGGCGCAATTTCAGGAGGCTGCAATGCTAAAAAATTAGAACATCTTTCATCCTATGCAAAAAAAACAGGGCTTGCATTTCAAATTATAGACGATATTCTTGATGTTGAAGGAGATCCGCTGGTTATGGGTAAGTGCGCAGGCACAGATGAGAACCGAAACAAAAACACATATCCGTCTCTTATGGGATTAAAAAATTCTAAAATATTAGCTGAAAAGCTTATCTCGGATGCCTTGAATTTACTTGATATCTTTGATAACAGCGCCGATCCTCTTAGAGGAATTGCAGGTTATATTATTGATAGAAACAGATAGAAACTCAGCAAAAAATAAATTTATGAGCCAATTTCAAAACGCCCACTTTTGCCCGATCTCTGCGTCAGACAAAAATTTTAATCCTCGAAATACTTAATGTATTCCTGTGGTTAAATTTTTTGCCTTCCTTGACCTCGAACAAAATTGAACATTTTGAAACTGGCTCTCATATAAGGATTTACACAATATTGAATTTTTTAGAAAAAATAGAATCGCCGGCAGATCTTAAACTTCTTTCACGATCTGATCTTCCCGAGCTTGCCAGGGAAATACGAAAAACAATAGTGGATGTGGTCTCAAAAAACGGCGGGCATCTTGCATCAAGCCTTGGAGCCGTTGAACTTGCCATAGCAATACATTATGTATTTGATGCACCTGATGATAAAATTATCTGGGATGTGGGGCACCAGTCTTACCCTCACAAACTCCTTACAGGCAGGCGGAAGATGTTTCATACTCTTCGGCAATATAAAGGGCTAAGCGGATTTACACGTATCAGCGAAAGTCCGTATGATGCATTTTCAACCGGCCACAGTGGTACATCCATATCCGCAGGTCTTGGCATGGCCTGTGCACAGCGCTTTCAAAAAAAACATTCCAAAGTTATTGCGGTAATAGGCGACGGCTCCATGACCTCTGGCCTGGCCTATGAAGGGCTGAATCAGGCCGGAGATATCCACAAAAGCCTTATTGTAATCCTTAATGATAACGATATGTCGATCTCTCATAATGTTGGAGCCTTATCTTCATTTCTCAGCCGTAAATTGTCCTCACAAAGACTGCAAAGTTTAAGAAAAGAGTTCGGTGAATTTCTAAAATCTTTGCCAAAAGTAGGGGGCGATATCTACCATCTGGCAAAACGTTCGGAAGAATCATTCAAGTCATTTGTAACACCGGGAATACTCTTTGAAGCATTTAATTTTGAATATTTCGGGCCTATTAACGGCCACAGATTGAATCACCTGATAGATATACTCAATAATGTCAAATGCCTTGATGAACCGGTTTTGCTCCATGTTACAACAAAAAAAGGGAAAGGCTACCCGCCGGCGGAGAAAAATCCGGTCTATTTTCATGGTGTCGGAAGTTTTGAAGTAAAAACCGGCAATAGTTCCGGTAAAAAAAGTTCAAAGCCCACATATACCCAGGTTTTTGGGGAAACAATGGTAAAGCTTGCCCAAAAAGATGAAAAAATTATAGCCGTCACCGCTGCCATGCCGGAAGGCACCGGACTCGCCAATTTTGCCGATACTTTTCCGGATCGTTTTTTTGATGTGGGAATTGCGGAGCAGCACGGGGTTACTTTTGCGGCCGGACTTGCAGCAGGAGGACTAAAACCTGTGGTGGCTGTTTATTCAACCTTTTTACAAAGAGCCTATGACCAAATAATTCATGACGTATGCCTGGAAGCGATCCCGGTTGTTTTTGCCATTGACAGGGGAGGGATTGTAGGTGAAGATGGTGCTACTCATCACGGGTTATTCGATTTTTCATATCTCAGAAGCCTTCCCAACATGGTTGTAATGGCCCCTAAAGATGAGAATGAGCTTTGCCGAATGCTTGTAACGGCAATTTCACATAACGGACCCATTGCTTTTAGATATCCCCGTGGAGCAGCAACAGGGGCAGTGGTTGATCAAGAGCCGACTCCCATAACCATTGGCCAGGGCGAAATATTAAAAAATGGCAATGACCTGCTTATCCTCGCCATTGGCCGATCGGTCTGCGATGCTCTTGATGCCCATGCCATTCTGGGGGAAAAGGGTATTTCGGCAACTATAGTTAACTGCAGATTCGTAAAACCGATTGATTCTGACCTGATTTGCTCTTTAGCCAAAAAGATTCCGCACATTATAACAGTCGAGGAAAATGTTCTGCAGGGAGGTTTTGGAAGTGCGGTGCTGGAATGCTTATGCGATAACGGAGTATCAGGATTTAATATTAAAAGGATTGGGATAGATGATACCTTTGTTGAGCATGGTTCTCAGGATATTTTAAGATCAAAATACGGTATTGATGTTTCCGCTATTGTCGATGCAGCAGTCAAGCTTTGCGTAAAAGATGCCTGAAAATAAAAGAAGACCACAAAAACAAAGATTGGATATGCTGGTTCTGAAAAAAGGCCTGGCTCAAACCAGAAGCAGGGCGATATCTCTTATCATGGCAGGCAAGGTGCTGGTTAATAAAATGCCGGCCTGCAAACCTGAAACATTAGCATCATCTTCTGATAACATTATTATTAAAGGTAACGACCTGCCTTATGTCGGACGTGGCGGTCTTAAGCTTGAAAAAGCTTTGAAATCTTTTGATATTTGTGTCAAAGATTATATATGTCTTGATATAGGCGCATCTACCGGCGGTTTTACTGACTGCCTGCTTCAAAAAGGTGCCAAAAAAGTTTTTGCGGTGGATGTAGGTTACGGACAATTAGCATGGAAACTGAGGCAGGATCCCCGTGTTATTGTTGTAGAACGAACAAATATCCGGTATATGACTTTAGATGTTATTCCTGTTCCTGTAGACCTTGTAACTATAGATGTTTCTTTTATTTCACTTAAAATAGTAGTTCCTGCTGTTCTTAAGTTTATCAAGAAAAATGGCGCCATTATTGCCTTGATAAAACCGCAGTTCGAAGTGGAAAAGGGTAAAACCGGCAAAGACGGTATTGTAAGGGATCATAATTTACATCAAGATGTTATAAGTACTCTGACGGAATTCTTCATAAAACAAGGCCTTACGTTCAGCCCTGTCATTTCATCTCCGATTCAAGGAGCAAAAGGAAACAAAGAGTTTTTAATATTTATTTCGTCCCCGTTCCTTAACGCTGTTTGATCATCGAGAAAAAGCATGGATTATTTACTCGCACAATCATTAAGCCTGTTTTTTTATATAATTACCCTGCTGGTATACAATAGGGCCAGAAAGGAGTATGCCGGAGGAAAGATAGCTGCTGCTATTAACCTGATAATGGTTTCGCTTGTCATTCTCTTTTTTTGTGATTTTGCGGATTATTTTTTTCCAATAATATTCCCCATAGCTAACGATACAATCTTAATTATTAAAATTCTGTTAAGATTAACCTCTTTTTGCGTTCTTTTTTTTGGAGGCTTAAGATTTTTTGTTAATGAACCTATTGACAATCAGTTTTTTAATTATGTAAACACTAATATTACCCGTCTAAAAGATACTCAATTCAAAAATTTTGATCCGGATCGCAGCGCCGAATTAACAGTTATGGTTGAAGGAACTTCAAGACCCGGTTCCAAATCCAAACCTGAACTCGGAATCAATTATTTAAAAAAATATAATCTTCCGGTTATTATCTCATTTTTTGTAATTGTTTTTATATCAATCAGTTATTATTTATTATGCGGAACCGATGAACCAGTTGGCTCCATTAATAAAAAACCACGCAAAAAAACCTTTCAGGAAGAGCCCCTTCAAACAGACAATATAACAAAAAAACAGAAACAAAAATTCAGTTGATACTTGCAAGAATAGAACAAGAAAAAAAAAGAGAAAATGAAATACTTGATAGAATTAAAAAAAGTAAAGAAGAAGAACAAAAAATACTCAATAGAATAGAAAAGGATCATCAAAAAAAACTGGAACAAGCTGCAATAATAGAACAGGAGAAAAAAAAGAAAGCAGAAAAAACCGAAGTTGCCAGAATCAAAGAGAAAAAAAAGGCGGAAAAGGAACGTCTTATAAAAATTGAAAAAAAAAGGGAACGAAAACTTCGTGCAAAAGCAGAACAAGAAAAAATAGAAGCCCTGAAATCAAAAGAAATCAATATATTAGACAATATTATTGCATCAGCAGAAAAAGCTTTGATTCAAAAAAAATATTCAGGAGCTAAACAAAGTTATGAAACAGCTTTAAGCATTATTGAAGAAAGCAGCTTTAAAGACAGCAACAAATTTTTAAAGTATAGAATCAGGATTGAGAATGCCTTAAGAGATGAAAAAATTATTTTTGGCTCTCAAGGATATATTTATTATAAAAATATCTGGCTCCCTCCAAGAGAATATGAAAAAAAACTATATAGTGAAGGATTCATTAAATATAAGGAGAAAATAATAAAATTTACAGAGATGAAGGATTCAATCCTCCGTTTGACATATAATCACGTCAAGGCTTATTTAACCTCTATATACAGAGGCAGGAACATTCATAAAAAACAGATAAAATTCGATGAGTTGATATTAAATAAAAGTACAAGCCGCTCATCCGTGTTTACAATATCCTACAAATGGGAAGTCTGGACTTTTAATAAACAGGGTGAAGGCATCTGTTCATTGGATGTCGAGTATAATGTAGAGCAGGATGAATGGAAGATTACCCGCGAATGTGAGGGGCTGTAAGAATATGGATTATTTGCTGGCAGAATCACTCAGCCTGTTTTTTTATATAATTACACTGGCGATATACAATCGTGCCCGAAAAGAGTATGCTGGTGGAAAAATAGCTTCAGCTATTAATCTTATTATGGTCTTTGTTACCCTTATATTTTTTTCTGATTTTACAGATTATTTTTTGATACGCATCTTCCCTGTTGCCGAAGATACAGTTTTAATAATCAAAATTATTTTAAAAGTATCAGCACTTAGCGTGCTTTTTTTTGGAGGGCTCCGTTTTTTTGTAGAGACACCAGACACTGCAGGATCAACATCTGGATTAAATCATATAATAAATAACAAAGAAGCATCACAAATAAACGCTTCAGATTCATTATCAATTCAAAAAGATGATTCATCGAAAAGAGAAACTATTGGCCGTTACCAAATCATTGAACAGATAGGTTGGGGCGCTATGGGAATTGTTTACAAGGGACGAGACCCCAGGCTCAACAGGCTTACCGCAATAAAAACCATCCGTTTTCGTGATGATTTAGATAATACCGGGATATTGAATACCAGGGAACAATTTTATCGTGAAGCCGAAGTTATCGCAAAACTATCTCACCCCAACATAGTTTCCATTTACGATGTTGGCGAAGACAATGGACTGTCGTATCTTGCCATGGAATATCTGGAGGGAGAAAACCTTGAGAAATACACAAGCAAAAACAGCCTGTTGTTAACCAGAAAGGTTATAGATATAATAATACAGGTGTGTGACGCTTTGGAATATGCCCATAATCATGATATTGTTCACAGAGATATCAAACCGGCCAATATTATGATCCTGGAGGACGGACTCGTAAAGGTAACAGATTTTGGTATAGCCCGAATTACAGAGAGCTCCAAAACCCATACCGGAACCATAAAAGGAACTCCGTATTACATGTCGCCGGAACAGACCAAGGGAATGAAACTGACCGGCGCTTCAGACATATTCTCCATCGGCATTGTATTCTATCAGTTGCTTACAGGACGGCTGCCATTTACAGGTGATAATCTGGCATCTATCATGTACCAGACAAACAATCTAAATCCCGAACCTCCCACTTCATATAACTCATCAATTGATGAAATAACATTAACAATTTTAAATAAAGCCATGGAAAAAAGTTTGCAAAAAAGGTATAAGACCGCCGGGCATATGAAAGAACATCTTCGCCTTGCAGCCAGAAAGGGGGACGTTTATTAATTCCATCAAATCCATGCTATTCTCTGTGCTACTTTTGACATTAATTCCGGTTTTTTATATATATGCCGGTGATGCAGAGGCTGAGGTTCGCAAGCCGGTCTGGGCAGAAAGTTTTTACCCGACCGATCAAGCTGAATTGAGGCAGGTATTAAATCGGCTTACTCAAGAGGCTGAAAAAACCTGTATCCGACCCCCACCTGGCAAATTTCTCAAGGCTCTCATAATCCCCCATGCAGGTTACATATACTCAGGGTTAACCGCCGCTCATGCTTCGCTATCCATCGCCGGCAATAACTTTTCAAAAGTCATTCTGATAGGGCCGGATCATAGAGTCGGCTTTTCAAATTGCGCAGTCGGAGATATTGATGCATATGAAACACCTCTTGGCCTGATACAACTACATGCAGATGCAAAAAAACTTCTACGGCAGCCGGAAATATTCAGGACAATTACCGCTTCGGATAAATCTGAGCATTCTATTGAAGTTATCCTGCCATTTTTGCAATTTTATCTAAAAAACTTTACAATCATTCCAATTGTAACAGGTCCCTGTGACATCAACAAATTAACAGAGGCCGTTGAAAAACTCCTTGATGAAAAAACACTGGTTATAGCCAGTTCGGATCTTTCCCACTATCTTCAATATGAGGAGGCTGTTAAAAGAGATAAGGTTACTATTGATACAATCTTGAACCTTGATTATAAAAAACTGATAAAAAAAAATAATTCTGCATGCGGCAAAATACCGATTACGGTACTGATAAAGATGGCGCTGCATCATAACTGGCAGCCTGTTTTGCTGCATTATTCCAACAGCGGCGACACTGCCGGCGGCCGCTCCAAGGTAGTCGGATATGCCGCTATAGCATTTTACGGAGAATCTCTTATGAAAA
>JAGGWL010000030.1 GCA_021157555.1 Deltaproteobacteria bacterium
AGGATCATGCCGCCAGAAATACCGTTCGGAATAATGCTTTTTGCGGAATCTGTGGAATCGTCTGGTTTTATTCACGTCTATATAAATATAGTTCCTGTGCCAGTCGAACCAGCTCCATGAAAATAAATCAATTCCTGCAAAAAAGCAAGGTCTGAAATTTATAAAACCTCCGGTTATGGTTATACCACGTGGATAGTGCCAGTAATATGGTGGATATGCAGGATACCACCACGGACCATAAACATAGAGCGGATCGTAGACCGGTACATATACAACCTTACGTACGGCTGGCTCAATACTGATGGCATCCTCTTCATAGATGACTTTCTGTTCTTTGGTTGTCTTGAGATTTCCCTGCTTATCGGCTTTTCGTCGCAATTGCTGTATGGTCGACATGACTTCATTCTTTTGACTCAGGAAGGCGTTTCCCAGTTTACTTGTTTGGTCAAGCTTGTCGCTCATTGTAAAAAGCACGTCAGGGAAATAACAGAGCGATTTTATGCTGGGGTCCCAGGATTTTTTCTTAAGAGCGTCACCCAGCGCATTGCCCTTTAATGTTTTATTTTGTTCCACCCAACGATCGGCCTGGACTACCTCCAGTGGATAGGTCGATGCCATCAGTATCTGTGCGATCAACGAATCGGGATATAGGGCAATAGGCGCAAGCATCTGATCCAGCTCTTCTTGCCTGAAACTGTCTGTTTGTGCGGATTGCTCGAAATTCTCTGCATATAATATTCCGGGAGGTATGAAGAGGATGGTGATGATCATCCATGCTAACCCCCGCATAATGAGTCTTGCAGTTCTCATAGTGTCTCCTTTCGCATCCTAATATAGTGACCCAAAAAATGCGCCAATATGTTAAGGTTTGCCTCTTTATCGATCTTTTAAGAAAAGAGTATGATATTCGTTTTCTGAAATATGCTGTTTTAATTTCTTGTTAATAAAAAAATATATTTCTTCAAGTTCCAGGTCTGACAGCCTTGAGATAAATGCTTTTAAAAAAGAGTCTTCAGAAAATTTCTGGAGATAAAACATAATGGTTTCTTCATCTGTTTCACGGTCAAGGCCAAAAGCCCCAAGTCCTTTATATTCCTGAATAAAATTGTGCATATCTTTTCTCATATTTTTTTGCAACCAGTTGCTTCAACAAGCTTTCATATAACCCTCATGCCCTGTCGGGCACAACAAAAAATGAAAGTGCAGATTAGGAACAATACAAATATAATTGATTAAAATCCTTAACTTTAGGCGTATTAACTCACTTTAAACTTTAGGCACTTTCATATAAAATTCCCCTAACATTCTTGCACACTATCTTTACAATAGTAATTAATTACAATATAAAAATTTAACGCAACCTTTTATATTACATAATAATAGAAACGGGGACGAAATAACTTCCCCAACTATGCTTTTAAAAGAATTTTAATTTTTTGCCTCATCCATAGTCGCTACAAATATTTTTAAGAGTATGGAGATGGCGCGAACTATAAGAATAAAATTGAAAAAATTAGAAGAGATTTTAACGAGATAGAACAGATCCAATAAAATCACAAAGACAAAACTTCAACGGCTATGTAATTTTGAATGTATAATGGATAAATATGCAAACTACGCTGACTTGGAACAAACTGAAAGAGAAGGTGAAGATTACGCGATATTATATCGTAAAGCTGATTGTAAAATTGCTATAATGGCACCTCATGGAGGAGGTATAGAGCCTGGAACTATTGACATTGCCGATGCGATAGCCAAAAGTGAATATACATTTTATGCCTTTAAAGGGATAAGAAAAACGGGGAATAAAAAATTACACTTAAGCAGCAACAGGTTTGATGAACCAATAGGATTGAATATTTCGAAAAATGCATTTATTGTTATTTCAATCCACGGAACACGAGACAAAGGCGAAACAATTTTGATCGGAGGTAAAAACCAGGAGCTAAAGCAAAGGCTAATGTATGAATTAAGGAGAGCTGGATTTAGAGCTGTAATTAGCGCAGTGCCCGGGCTTCGCGGAATCAAACCTGAAAACATTTGCAACCGGTGTAAAAGTGGAAAAGGAGTACAACTGGAAATTTCAAGAGGATTAAGAGAGAAAATGTTTGAAAACATATATCGCCCTTTGTTGAGAAAGAAAACGAATATTTTTTATAATTTCGTTAATACTGTCAGAAAGGCTTTATTATTCTTTTAGTAAAAAAACATTTGTTCCTTATTTATTTCGTTATTTTATATTTCTTTAAGTTGGACTTAATATAACTCCAATGTAACATTATATGGATTATTATAAAAATAATGAAAAATAATGCTGTCCATTCGTGTATTTGTCTAAAAAGGTGCCTAATTGATATCAAAAAATTACTCTCTGTTTGATAACCTCTTGGAAGGAAGAACCAATTAACCAAGCCTGTAAATGTTAATATTGAAAAAAGGAGAAAAGTGACAACATTAGTAAACCAAAATTTTGCTGCATTATTTTTTTTCATTAGATTTTATAGTTTCCTCGAAAAAGGTTGGTTTTAAAACTTTTTATATATTAATCACCTTATCGGCAAGCTGCATAGCTGTTACAATATCAAGCATGTTTGTAGTCTCTCCAACTTCTTTTTTATCCAGAATATTTAAATGGGCTAAACATGTTCCGCATACAAGTATATGAATCCCATCTTTTTCCAGATCCTTGAGAACAGGCAGGCTCTCTGAATCTGAAATTGTCAGTTTAACACCGGCATTGACAAAAACAAGCCGCCATAATTCAGGACCAATCTCTTTTAATGTTTTTAAAAAAGCAATCATAAGTTTGGCACCCAGTTCATCATCTCCATGCCCCATGCGATTGCCGGCTACCATGATCATAATTTTTTTTGTGCATGGGTTTTCCTGTTCTTTAATCTTAATAATTTCAGAATCCGCCATATCCTTATCTATTTTGCCGGTAAGATAAAACGCTTTATCAGCCTGCTTTGTGGAAACCTCAAAATGTTTCGATTCCAGAAAGCGTGTGACATTCTGCCTGGCGGCTTCATTGTCTACAATGACCCTTATTCTTTCCGCATGCTCTTTTTCTACTATGTTTTTTGTCTGTAAAACCGGTTCCGGGCAGGATAGCCCTCTGGCATCTATCTCTTTTATCATCAATCATTACCTTTCAAAAAATATTTCTTAAAAAATAAACCTATTTGTTGCCATTCTTGTTTCAAAGGATATGAAAATATTTAATTTACTATTATTATGTCATCGACATCTGGCGAGACTGTACCTATAATGGCGGCTGAGTTCATACCTTTTTCTTTAAGTTCAAGCAAAAGGCTGTCCGCCTGGCTGGATTCTACGCATATCAGCAAACCTCCGGATGTTTGCGGATCAAAGAGAATATCCTGAACAGCACGATTCACAGAAGGTGAGATATTCGTCATTGATTCTCTGAAATTCCGGTTTCTGTATGCTCCCGCAGGCACAAGCCCCATGTTCGCAAACTCCATAGCCTCCTGGATTATAGGAAGTTTATCAGAAATTATTTCAATTCCGTATCCTGATCCTGTTACCATTTCAGCAAGATGGCCTATGAGTCCGAAACCTGTAATGTCGGTGCAGGCATGCACCTGATACTTGTTTATAACTTCCGCAGCGGTTTTGTTCAGCTCCGCCATCAGGGCTGTGACTGATTCTATAGTTTCAACGGAAGCAAGCCCGCCCTTAATTGCGGTATTAATAATTCCTGTGCCGAGCGGCTTGGTGAGGATCAGGCTGTCTCCCGGCATCAGGTTTTTTTTTACAAGGATATGGTCAGGATGGACAAAACCTGTTACAGAGAGCCCGTATTTTAATTCTTTGTCATCTACGCTGTGCCCACCCACAAGAACCACTCCAGCCTCTTTCATCTTGACCAGGCCACCTTCAAGGATCCTGCGCAGTATGGACAGATCCATCTGTTTGGAAGGAAAACAGACTATATTCATGGCTGTTTTTGGAACACCGCCCATGGCATATACATCACTTAATGCATTTGCAGCAGCTATCTGGCCAAACATGTACGGATCATCAACAACAGGCGTAAAAAAATCAAGAGTCTGGATTATGGCAAGATCTTTGGTGATTCTGTAAACACCGGCATCATCAGCGTTTTTCAGTCCGACAATAAGATTAGAATCCGTTGGAAACTCCAACCCGCATAATGCTTTATCCAGGTCCCCCGGAGCAAGTTTTGATGCTCAGCCGGAACCGGAAACAGTTTCAGTGAGACGAAGATTTTTAAATTCTTTATTCATAATATAAAATATAGATTTTATAGTTCGATTTGTCAAACAGGATTTTTCGATTCATCCTGTTTCAGCAGCCTGCCTCATAAAGGTTTAGAGATGAATCAGGAAACGGAATATTCGTAATTTGAGAATGTATGAGGTGGATATAAGGAACGGAAATGTTTTTTTAAAATTTATTTATTAGCGGCTTTTGAGAGAAAAAAATTAAGCAGGGCATTGGATACAGGTGACATCTTTCTTCTTTTATCACGAATAAGGTAAAAATTACGTGTCATTAAAAGGTTTTCTATTTTTAAGGCTTTAAGAATACCTGCATCAAGTTCTGTTTTGATAGCTCTTGAAGAGAGAACTGATATTCCCAGACCGGATTTTATTCCTTCTTTAACGGCTGTGGAAGATCCAAAACGAGCAATAGTTTTTAAGGAATCCATATCAAACGATGTCGAATTGAAATAATCTGTTATGATTCTTAATGTTCCTGAGCCTTCTTCTCTCAATATAAACGGTTCTTCGGAAAGTTCCTGTATGAAAATGCTGTTTTTGTCGGACCAGCGGTGTCCTGCAGAAACAGCCAGAACCAGTTCATCATCCCAAAGTTTATTATATATCAAATTATCACTGGAGTTTTTTGAACCAACTACGCCCATCTCGAAAGTGCCGTCAATAATACGGCTTTCAATTTCTCTGCTGTCTGAAATAGCTAATTTAATAGAAATTAACGGATGTTTTTTTGAAAATGCAACCATAATGCCGGGAAGGATATATTCACCAGGTATGGTGCTTGCTCCAAGGTTAATTTCACCTTTCCTGATACCGAGGAAAGCATCCATCTCCATGCAGGCCATCTGTTTCATTTCGAGCAGTGCAACAGCATGCTTAAAAAGAAGCTTGCCGGCTGATGTGGGAACTACTTTTCGACCCAGCCGGTCAAGCAGCCTGGTTCCCACAGAATTTTCAAGCACGGCAATCCGTTCGCTGACCGAAGCCTGTGCCAGAGCAACAGCCCTGGCCGCCTTGGTAAAACTTTGGAATTCAACAATTTTGCAGAAAATTTCAAGTTGTTTTAGATCAAAATCTATCTGATGCATATTTTAATCCCTGTTTCCAAGGATTCTGAGAAGCATCAGGAACAGATTGATAAAATCAAGATAGAGCGTAAGAGCGCCCATAATAGCGCCTTTTCTGACCACTCCTGCATCAAGTCCCGCAGGCTGTGAAACAGCCATTTTCTTCAATTTTTGAGTATCATAAGCAGTCAGGCCAACAAAAACAATAACACCAATATAGCTTATTATCAGGCTCATGCCGGAGCTTCTCAAAAACATATTAACAACAGAAGCTATTATAATGCCAATCAGGCCCATGGTCATAAACCCGCCGAGAGATGTAAGGTCACGTTTGGTTACCATACCGTAAATACTGCAAGTGGCAAAAGTTGCTGCACAAATAAAGAATGTGGATGTAATAGATGAAGCTGTATAGACCATAAAAATACACGAGAGCGTAGCTCCGTTTAAAGCTGAATAGAAGAGGAACAGGGCGGTAGCGGTAGAGGCCTGAATTTTGTTCACCCTTGCGCTGAGAAAGAAAACAAGCCCGAGTTCGCCTATTATCATTCCGAAAAAAATTATCTGATTACCAAAAATCAGATCTCGAATAGAAGGGGTGTAAGCAACATAATAAGCTATAAACCCGGTTATGGCGAGCCCAACGCCCATCCAGTTATAAACACTCCTGATAAACTCATTAACCATTATCGACGTTTTCGTTTTCTGTACCGGTATTGTATACATTTTTATCTCCTTTGTTTTCTTTAACGTTAAATATAAACACAAAAAAAGCCTGATGCAAGAGAATAAGAGATATATTTTTGATAAATAATTTTATATTTCAGTTTTTTCTTGAAAAGAAAAAAAATATGGCTATGATGGCAGTAAAATGAAATATTTCCTAAAGGAAAGGTATACTAACATGATCCATATTGAAAAATTAACTAAATATTATAATGAGTTGTGTGCTGTGGACCAAATAAGTCTGGATATCAGCAAGGGAGAGATACTTGGATTGCTGGGTCCAAATGGCGCCGGTAAAACAACAACACTGAGAATTCTTACCGGGTTTTTAAAACCGACATCCGGAAGCATACAGGTTGATGGCTATAATATAGATGAAGATTTGTTGCAAATTAAAGGTCTTATAGGATATCTTCCAGAATCGGCACCCCTTTATTACAATATGCTGGTATTTGATTATCTAAACTTTGTGGCGGATATAAGAAGAATCGAAAGTAAAAAAAAACTTACCAGAATCCATGAGCTTTCGGATCTGTGCGGCCTTAATGAAGTAATGCACAAATCAATAGGAGAGTTATCAAAGGGGTATAAACAGCGGACAGGACTTGCCCATGCAATGATGAGCAATCCTGAAATACTTATTCTGGATGAACCTACCTCCGGGCTGGATCCTAATCAGATTGTCGAAATTCGTGAAATCATCAAGCAGATAGGAAAAGAGAAAACCATTATTTTTTCCACCCATATCCTTAGTGAAGCTGAAGCTACCTCAGATAGGATTGTTATAATAAATCAGGGAAAAATAGTTGCTGACGGCACTGCTCAAAGTTTAAAATCGTCTGCGCAAAGCGAATCTTCTGTAACCATAGTTCTTAAAGGTACTAATTTTGAGTCAGTAAAGAATTTGTTCAGTACAGATAATACTATTCTCCGGATTAAACTTGATGATAACGGTATGGACGATATTGTCCGGCTAAAAATATATGCCATCGCATCTTCCAATCTGATGGAAAATATTTATAAAAAAATTAAAGAGACCGACTGGATTCTGCTGGAATTCTCTCAGGACACCAAAACACTTGAGAAAATTTTTAGAGAACTAACAATGGTATAGTAAATGGAGCAGTGATATGACTCAAATCAGACATATATTTATCAAAGAATTTAAAGATTATTTTGTTTCACCAA
>JAGGWL010000033.1 GCA_021157555.1 Deltaproteobacteria bacterium
AAGTAAATGAAAGTACATTATGATGAAGAGGTAGATGCTTTGTACCTGAAATTTGGTGATCAGGAACCGGATGGAGTTATTGAGATAACAGAGGGCGTCAATATTGACACCACTACTGATGGAAAACTTGCCGGTATAGAAATACTCAAAGCATCCAGAAAAATGAATATTGACACAATTTTGTCCTATACTCTTGAGTTAAACCAAAACATATTAACGCGAAATATCGCCGAATAAGCCGCTTGAGAGGGGGGATTTGGGGACGTCCATTCCTTTATTGGTTACTATTTTTTTCTGACAGGACAAAGTTTCGCCCGCGTAAATCCTTCTGGATCTACAAATTCATGACCAACAAAAGAGGCTTTCACAACCTTGATGTTATGTGCAGTTTTACAATACCGATTCTTTAATTTCTGCTATTTTCATAAGATGCTTTAGTAAACCTGTTTTCAATATCAATATAATACCTATTCGCAAACACTTTAATTATAGCTTGACATTAAAGATGAATGTAATTACAGTAATTACAAATTCAAATCAATAAAATCTAAGGAGCAAAATTCATGGGAAATCAAATACGATCAAGGGATACTAAATTGGTCCCCATTGGAAATTCCAAAGGAATTCGAATACCCAAGGCGCTTCTTCAAAAATATGGCCTGAAAAATTCCCTTTTAATAGAAGAAACAGACAAAGGACTGCTTCTTCGTAATAAAGAAGAAAGCAAGCTTTCTTGGGAAAATACGTATAAAACCATGGCTAATGAAAAGGAAAATTGGGACGATTTTGACGCAACACTTCTTGACGGCTTGGAAGATGAAACATTTGAATATTAAAAGGTATGAAATATACTTTGCTGATCTCAATCCTACCATAGGAAGCGAAATAAAAAAAGTACGTCCCGTCGTTATAATTAGCCAAGACGAAATGAATAAATATTTGGAAACTGTTGTTGTATGTCCATTAACCTCAAAATTGCATACACTATGGAGAACTCGTCTCCAGATTAAATGCGCGAACAAAAATGCCGAAATTGCTGCTGACCAAATTCGTACCATTAGCAAGCAAAAATTAAAAAAGAAACTTGATAAATTGTCTGATATCAAAGCCGCCCAATTACGAAAGCTCATAACTGATATGTACGGTGAATAATCATTTGCTTAAGAAGGAAATGGGGTCACTGAATGCGGGAGATGGGAGAAATTGGAAAAAAATATAACAAATTTATTTTTAAACTTGATTCTTAAGATAAAATAAAATAATTTTTAAATTATGAAAAAAATAATTTCCATTATAGTTTTTTTATTTATACTTTCCCAACCAGTCGCTATTCTGGCAGTTGAAGTTGCGCCTCGTATCTCTGACCGTGAGATTATAGAAAAACTTGCTGTATTAGAAGCAGGTCAAAAAGCGCTTCGGTCAGAGATGAATCAGCGATTTGAGGCTTTGGAAAGTCAATATGATCGTATATGGAATTTGATTTTAATGGTTCTGGCAGGAATTATGGGTTTGATAGGCTTTATTATCTGGGATCGAAAAACAGCCTCCCAGCCATTGGAGAAAAAAATAATAGAACTTGAAGCCAATTTACTGCGAGATCTGGAATTACGTCATGAACAAGGTTCCTTGCCAACTCGTCTGATGTATGCATTACGTAAACTTGCAGAAAATAATTCTGAATTAAGCGCAATCCTTCGCAGTTTCTCCCTTCTTTAGAAAGCGTTCCTCACCGTATGGTGAATGCAATTGTTGGAACAGCCGTTTTGCGATACGAAAGCTCTCAAAAATAGTTTATTTTGTTACACAAAATAATAATTTTATGGTTAATTTTATGCCAAAAAAGCTAAACAATATCCCTTATTTAATAACAATACCTTAGCAAGTTTATATTTTATGATCAACTAAGAAGACGATGTTTAAAAGGAAATGGGTCAAATCTACGTTTGTCCCTTACTTCTATTCTTAGGGATTTTATAACATAAAAAGCACGTTTAACCCACTAACCAATGCCAAGGCAAAAAATTTAGTACAAGCAAAATTGTTTTTTAATAAACTTATAAAAAAATTTCCATTATCACGTTATGCTTCATTAGCTAAATTACGTGTTGAAAGTATTAAAAAAATTGATGCCAAGGCAAAAGTGAACATATGTGAGTTTTTACGAAACGGAAAGTCACGGGATCGGAAAGCGAAGAAAGCAGAAGACCATGACATGAATCCTGAAATAAAATTGGTTCCGTAGGGTATCCTTGACGTTTTGATCTGTTCCCCTATATTTTTCTTGTGAACTCACCATATAATGTCAACCGGATATTTTTTAAACACACCGTCACAGGCAATCACCGGGAGATTTTCAGAAATTGATTGGGCGATTATAAGTCTGTCAAATGGATCCCGATGATGAAAAGGAAGTTTTATCAATTCAGAAAGATGAGCCAGCTCGGCATGAAGAATTTCAATTTCATTTTCTTCCAACTTTTCAGGGATGAGCAGGTCAAATTGTCTGAGCAGCTCAAGCTTTCCGATACTCACCTTGATTGCTATCTCCCATAAACTTGCCATACTCAGGACAAGCTCATTGTTAAAGTTTTCCATAAGTTCCCTGGCTTTTTTGCTTAGTCTGTCGCTTCCGGCAACAAACCAAAGGAAACTGCTTGTGTCAAGTAGCAGGCGCATCATATGTAATCCTTAAAATCTTTAAGAGGTTCGTCAAAATCTTTGGAAATTTTTATCAGCCCCTTCGCACTACCGAAATGGCGTTTTTTTTTCTGTCCGGTGATAGGAACAAGTTTTACGACAGGCTGTCCACCTCTGGTGATTATAACATCGTTTCCATCAATACTTTGTTCAATAAGTTCCGGCAGACAGTCTCCGGCTTTAATTATATCAATATTCCGCATTTTGTTACTCCTGACGGTAGTTTCTTTCTTGTGAAAAATTTGGGGACGTCCATTCGTTTATTGGTACCTATCTTTTTCTATTTTTTTAAGCAGTTCTCCGACAACTTGAAAATGATATCTTCGTGTGACAAATTTTATTTCATTTTCATAATTAGTGTCCGAACGAAAAATAGAAAATTTTTTCAAGTTCAAGGAAGGAAAAAAATTTAACCGCAGGAATACATTAAGTATTTTGAGGATTAAATTTTTTTCCTGACGCAGAAATTGGGAAAATTAGCAGTTTTCGTTCAGGCACTAATTAATTGGATTTCCGTTCAGGCAATAGTTAAACAATTCGACATAATGCCTGCCACTGTCAGTTATGCAGTTCAGCAAGCAGGAAAAATGGTAAAGAAATGAGGTGCCCGACTGAAAACATGGGTTGTTTGAATGCGTAAGGTACCCATCCCTCTCCCCTAACTCAGCAGCGTTATTCGATAATTACAGTGATCTCATTTTCTCTACCTTTTGATATTTTTTGGACGATATCATTATCAATATCCAATAATTCAGCAATGTCCTTTGGCATCATCCCTTTTAGCAACATTTTTTTTATTGTGTTTATTGCACCCTTGATGTATTCCTGTGGTTAAAATTTTTG
>JAGGWL010000077.1 GCA_021157555.1 Deltaproteobacteria bacterium
AAAAGCATAAATTTCTTCTTGAAAATAGTTTATGCAGGTTTTAGGTGTAAAACAAATCAACCAAACCCGACACAGCATTTACTAAAAGATTATAATCACGACCTCAGTGCATGACACCATCTCAAAAGTGAATGAATTATGTATATCAAAATAATTGCAATAAAGAAAACCAGGATACCTGAAAAGTCATGCAGAAATCCTTCAGCTATCCGGGAGCCATATTGCCGGGCCAGAATTGCCGTTACAGACAGACGTATAATATTCATAAAAATTGCTATGGGAATGGCTGAAAGAAAAAGGAAAAATTTCTCCAGCTTCGAATGCTGTGAAATAAGCGCAAATGCCGCACTTAGCGCAAGAAGTGAAGTAAGTGATCTAAGACCCGAACATGCGTCAACGACTTCCAGGGTTGTATTCGATAAATGAATTATATTCCCTTCAGCATACACAGGTATATTTAAAATTTTGATAAAACTTACAGCCATTTGTGTGGCAAAAAGTTTAAGCGGAAAAGCTATTTTGTTCCAGATAATTGCAGGGAATGGTATCATAAAAAGCAGATAGGCTACTGGTAAACAAAGAGCTTTTGAAAACTTCCATCCTGTTATAAAAACCGATAAGCTCAAAATAACCATCAGCATGGAAACCCGCATGGTAAAAAGTTCTGCTCCGATGTTTGAAACAAAAAGCAATAAAAGACTTGTTCCAAGCAGAATCAATCCATAGTTTGACGGCTTTATCGGAATAACAGCTAATTTTCCCTTTTTCTGCCATATTAGAAAAATTGAAATAAACGGAATGAGAAAACCGTGTGAGTAGTTATCGTCAACTGACCAGTCCTGCACCATATTAAAAATAACATGATTATACAGAATCAAAAAACATGTTAAAATAATTGCGATTGAAAGATAACGTCTGAAATAAAGCATATAATTATTCATATTTGTTGTTTTTCCAGCCATTATTTTGACAAAACTCAAATAGTCCTATCCGGTTTCTCCCGGAATATAATCATTTAAAATCGGTATTAGCCGGGAAGCAAAAAGCTTGAGGCGATTAGTTGCAGAAATTTCTCCCTGAGCATCGGAAAAAGTTATAAGCCGTACAAATGATCCGTCAGTCCTGTTTTTAAAAATTGCATCCCATACAAGATAAATTTTTTGCCAATATTCTGAACTTATAAACCTGCCGCGTGACTGATACCAGTAAAGCACAACCTGCTTTTGAATTCCTTTTTCCAAAACCAGTTTAATTACTTTGATTTTTTCAGCTTTGCTTCCTGAAACCGCCACTTCTTCAATGGATGAATCGGGCATACAGTTTTTGGGGGAATGTATAAGGCTTCCCTCTCGCTGGGTTTGATAATATCCCACATATAATTGCACATCCTGACCTTCAGGATTTATGTATGATATAAGAATTGAGTCATCAACTCCTAAAACATCGTAAATCTGCTGTGAAAAACGGCCTTCTTTTCCCATCCAATTTCCAATTTGTTTAGGGAAAGCGGAAAATTGTTTTCTTGGCTGAACTGCTTCTCCATGGCTCATAAATGATATATATATATAAACAAATATCATAATTGAGGATGCAATTATTGCTCTTGTCGGGGATATTTTAATCATATTGTTAAATAGAGGGTTTTGCACTGATTTGTCATTTGGGCTTAGAAATATTTATACTGCGTCTTTGAAAAAAAATAGCCACAGACTTACACAGACTGACACAGACAATATAAATTATTCCTTACCGCAGAGATCGCTGAGAAGGCGGAGAAAAACAATAAGAAATTATTAGAATTCCATGACTGTAACAGAACTGATGGCAATATTTTCTATGATTTTTATAGTTTTCTCATTACCTTTTAAAACTTCAATCATTATATTGGTATCACACAAAATCATGATGTTTTTCTTTGCCATGCTTTTTGACGCAAACCATGTAATTCAATTGTTCTGCCCTTCCAGATTCCAAAAAGTTTTCGAAAATCAGAAGTCTTTTTTATTTTATTTGTTTTTCACAGTTCCTTAAACTCAATAAAAGAAAGCTCTCTTAATAAGTTTAAGACCATATTTTCTTTTAATTTATCTTTTATATTTATTAATATATTACCCATTGTACCCTCATCTATTTTGTCATAGGAGGCTGTTTCTCCATCCCATAGATCAATACCACATTCAGGATAAATTTTATTCAAAAGAACAGTAGATACTTTTTCTTCAATATTTTTAAAGGACACAAAGTTGATTTGTCCCCTTTGTTACTGTTATTGGGCGTTCTATATTGGGTCGCATAGTACAGCACGGTATTCCCAGATAAGTTGTTTCTTCCTGGATTCCACAGGAGATGGAATCATAAAAAGCAGAACCACGTCTTTCCTTTTATAACCTTTAGAATATTGGTTTGTAATTAAGTAGGACACGGATTTGCACAGATTTACACAGATTTTTTTTAAAACAAACCCATCTGTGTTTATCTGTGTATCATTTCAGATTTTTATTTTCTATGATTATCAAAAATTTTGCGCTTAATTTGTGGTTTTGGACCAAA
>JAGGWL010000149.1 GCA_021157555.1 Deltaproteobacteria bacterium
GGCATATCCCTTGCATTTAAAAAACTTAAATTTTTCAAAAACCCTAAGGAACGAGGACGAAACAACTTCCACAAGTAGGCACATATATTAGAGAAGTTGTTTTGTCCTCGTTCCTAATTATTAAAGTATAAATTAAATGTTAATTATACAAGAAAATTTTAAGAAAAAAAAAGAGCGGCTTGTATCAAGCTTTTTAAAAAATCATGAGCCTTTTTTTCAGGAGCGGCATGCTGATCTGCTTGATGCTTATTTTTGCGAATGTTTTGAAAAAAGCATGGTTGGCCCTTCCATGGGTTTTAATAAAAATCCTTACGCCATAGTTGCCTTGGGAGGCTATGGCCGCCAGGAACAGTCTATTCATTCGGATGTTGATCTGCTTTTACTTTTTAAAAAAAATATCCCTCCAAAAGCCGAAGAACTGATCAGGGAAATTCTGTATCCCCTGTGGGACATTGGTTTGGATATTGGCCATGCTACCAGAACAATCAAGGATTGCATTATTCTCTCCGGAAATAATCTTGAAGTTTTGACCTCGCTGCTTGATGCAAGATTTATATGCGGCATGTCAAATCTTTATACAGAAATGCAGATTCAGTTACGGAAAAAAATTATTGATAAAAAAGCTAAAAAAATAACAACCTGGCTTATTGAAAGCAACCAGGCAAGGCACCAAAATTTTGGTGATTCTACATATTTGCTTGAACCAAATTTAAAAGATGGTCAGGGTGGTTTACGAGATTACCATACAATACTTTGGATTTCTAAAATTAAATCCAGCATGAAACAGGCTAGAGATATGGAAGTTTATGGTTTTTTATCACACGACGAATTTCAGGATCAAAGAAAAGCACTGGCATTTATCTGGAAAGTAAGAAACTGGCTGCATTATCTATCTGACCGGAAAAACGATCAACTTTATTTTGAATCTCAAACAAAAATAGCAAAATTTTTAAATTTTAGCAAGGTTAATGGCCAACAGCCGGTTGAAAGATTTTTAAGCGAGCTGCATGGACATATGGAATTGATAAAGCAGCAACATCTCATGTTTATGTATGAACTCGGGTATATAAATGCATTAAAAAAAAGAAAAAAAAAGCAGCCTCCGCAGACAAAAATTGATGGCCTTGAAATTATACGTGACAGGCTTAATTGTTCTTCCACGGAGACTGTCCTCAATTCGCCCATTATTTTAATCAAAATTTTTGAAGAAAGTACACGTCTCAAAATACCTTTAAGCGTTGAAGCTAAACGGCTGGTTAAGGAATTCGGATATCTGGTCGATGACGAGTTCAGGTCTTCCAGGGAGGTTCTAAAATCCTTTGAGCGCATTTTGTTAACGTTTGCGCCTGCATTCAATGTACTCAATGAAATGCTGAATACTGCATTTATGGTAGCCTATATCCCTGAAATGAAAGGAATCATTAACCGGATCCAGTATGATGAATATCATCTTTATCCGGTTGACAAACACTCATTGCGTGTTGTTCAGACAATTAAAAAATTCAGCATAAAGAACGATTTAACAAGCGATCCTTTATGCTCAGAATTGTACGCAAAACTGAAAAAGCCTGTATTGCTGCTTTGGGCAGGACTGCTGCACGATATCGGCAAAAGTCAAATCGGTGGTGGGCATTCCAAACGGGGAGCAGCGATTGCGCGCATAATTCTTAAGCGCATCGGCTATCAACAAAAAGATATCGAAACAATAGCTTTCTTAATTGAAGAGCACCTGTTTCTAATTAAAACAGCAACCCGCAGAGATCTTTATGATGAAGAGACTGCCATATTCTGCGGACGGCGGATACAGGATATTGAGCGCTTAAAAATGTTGTATCTGCTGACTGTGGCAGACTCGATCTCCACAGGGCCGAAAGCATGGAACGACTGGACAGCATCACTTTTAAGAACTTTTTTTCTAAAAACGATTAAGATCCTTGAACACGGAGAGCTGGCAAGCGGCGAAGCAATAAAGATTGTGAACAGGAAAAAAGAAGAGATACTCTCCCTTGCCCCAATTGACGCTGACAGGAAAAAATTTGAAGATCTGTATAATGTCATGTCACCCAGATACCGGCTCTATACGCCTGTTGGAGATATTCTGGGGCATGTACGCCTTTACAAAAGCCTGGGAGATACTGATTTTGTTTGGGATATAAAAAAAGCAGAAGAAGCTGATACAAGAACAATAACAATCTGTGCTAAAGACCAGCCAGGCTTATTCTCAAAAATTGCCGGTATATTCACCTTAAATGATCTGGATATTCTGGGGGCACAAGTATACACCTGGCGTAACAATACAGCGATAGATATTTTCAAGGTAAAAGCGCCGCTGGATAAAATTTTTGAAAATCAAAAATGGGAAAAAGTTGGAAAAGATCTGGAACAGGCATTATCCGGCAGACTTGATTTTACAAACAATCTGCGCGTTAAAATAGATGAAAATCGTTCTGAAATGTTGAAAAAACCTACTGCAATGCGCAGCAGGCCAAACAGAATAGAAATTGATAACGACACTTCCAGTTTTTTTACAATAATTGAGGTATTTAGTTATGATTTTATTGGGTTGCTATTCGGCATTACTAATGCCCTTTTCAAGGGTGGTCTTGATATATGGATAGCTAAAATTTCTACTAAAGTCGATCAGGTAGTTGATGTCTTTTATGTAAGGGATTTTGATGGATTGAAGGTTGATTCCCCTGAACAGGTGGAGGTGATTAAAAAGAAAATAGCAAATGCGCTGCCGGATATATAATCAGAATATATAAGTTATTTCGTCCTCGTTCCTAACCAGCATGTTCTGTCGGGCACAACAAAACATGAAAGTGCAGATTAGGAAC
>JAGGWL010000275.1 GCA_021157555.1 Deltaproteobacteria bacterium
ATTCCCTTTCGTTTTCAGCAAGAATTCCGAGCGAAAGACAGATCAGCGTCCACATATGAATTGTGTGATAGTCTGCTTTGTAATGATCGGCCAGATCATGAATCTGCGCATGGCAGTTATGGCATGGAGTAATACAATAATCGGCACCTGTAGCAATAATCTGGTTATATTTAAGCTTTCCATACTCCCATCTTTCCTTGTTATAGCCGGACTGAAGATAACCTCCGCCGCCACCACAGCAAAAATTATTTGAATAGTTCGGAGTCATATCTATAAAATTGTCTTCGCCGGCACATGACTTTATTACAAACCGCAAATCCTCGGCCAATGGGTCTCCAAAACTTTTTCTTACCTGCTGACACGGGTCCTGAACCGTAAATTTTATTTTTAAATCCTTGTTCCAGTCTGAATTTACTTTTAGTTTTCCTTCCCGTATCCATTGGGCGTAATATGGCACAATCGGATCTATTTTTAGATTGGTTTTAATGTCAAATTTTTTTGCTCCCTGCCAGACAGCATAGGTAGCATGACCACATTCAGTGTTGAGATAAACCTTACAGTCGAGTTCCTCTGCTTTACGGATTGAAGATTCGGTAGTTTTTTTCCAGTTTTCATCATCAGCGAGAAACATGCAGTAATTTTCTCCCCCCCACCCTGTGCTTCCGTATGTCCAGTCAGCGCCGACTATATCAAGAATTTTCCATAAAGGAACCATCTCGTCAGGCTCGGTAACAGGTTCCCTTGAGTTCTGGGTCAGAAAAAAATGAGCTCCTTTTTTGTCCATTGGAGCCTGGATGTTTTCCCACCCGGGCTGTGTTTCGCGTACCTCTTCAGCTACGTCTTCAACAACAAAAATAAAATCCTCAGGAGAAGCCCCCATCGCGCTGCAACTCTCGTTTCTCAAGGCCATGTCACAAGAAGCAAGAATTCCTTTTGGTCTTTCATCTCTGGGCCATAATTTCCTGACCTCATGAATCATCCCCGGAATATTAATTTTCATGGGGCAAACATGGATGCATCGCTGGCACAGAGAGCACATCCAGACCCATGGATTGCGTGCGATTTCTTTATCCATCCCCAGGACAACCATGCGCAGAAATTTTTTCGGATCCATGTCTGCAAGACCTGTAGCCGGACATCCTGAAGAGCAGGCTCCACAGGTCAGACAGAGATTAAGATTAGCGCCTTTGGGCAGCATTTTTTTGACTTTTTCAACAAAAATGGACTTATTGGTATTTGTGATCTTGAATGTTTCACCCATAACAACTCCTTTTAAATATTTTATAGATTTCTACATAATTGCAGATTAACTTACTGTTTATTCAGACAATACATCCTTTGGAACGGGTACGAAATAACTTCCCTGTTTCGCAGACCATGAGCCATACAATAAAAATAATTATTAGAAAAATACGGGGAGGATGAAAAAAGATATAAAAAATAAAGAAAAGAAAACTATGAAATATTTCAATTTTCAGGCCGAACCCCGTGCCTGCCAAACCTTGGCAGAACGTAGTAACTTTACTCATGTAAAGCCAAAAAATTGAAACATATTGTGAACCTTTAGGACGAGGATAAAATTTATTAAAAAATTAGGAACGGGTATGAAATAAAAAATATTTTTAACAAGGTATTTCCGATTTGTCAATTAGATTTTTCCTATATAACCAGCATGCCCTGTCGGGCACAACAAAAAATGAAAGATTCACCGCAGAGTACACAGAGAAAAAAATAAAAACATTTGCCTTGTTTCTGGTTTTTTCTCATTCCCATGCTCCAACGTGGGAATGCATACCATATGGGTTCCCACGCTGGAGCATGGGAACCAGGTAAATTCTTAATTTTAGGCACTTTAGTTCACTTTAAACTTTAGGCACTTTCATATAAAAAAGAAACAAGTCAGGATGGAAATGATAAAATTTAATGGCACCTTTCATTAAAGACCAAAAGCACTTTACACTTTTTTTAAAAAATAAACCCATCTGTGTTTATCTGTGTAAATCTGTGTTCCATTGTTGTTTCAACAAGTATCAACAAGAAACGAAAAATGCTAAATTTGATATATAAATTCTTAATTATCAAAATTTCCTGTTTGACATTAAGGAGTATCCTATATATAAATAAAATTTATAAATTCAAATAATTAACTGAATTTAACAGCGAAGAACGCAGAGATCGCTGAGATATTATATTAAAATTAAGCAGTTCCTCTGCGTCCTCTGCGGTTAATATATTGATATGAACACAAAAAAAGCTTTACCTATTATCTAACCCGGACAAGCTGGAACTAAAAAAAACTTATCACGAAAACACGAAAGTACGAAGACACGAAAGCCTGAATATTGTTTTATTTCGTGTTTTCGTGATTGCCTTTTAGATTTTCTGCCAAAAAAAACACGAAAATAAATATTAAGATACTAAATGACAAATCCTGTTTTTATCAAAAAAAAATTTATTAGCCCTACAATGACTGTTCTGGATATTATCTCAAAATATAGGGAAACTGAGGCTGTTTTCAGGCAGTATGATGAACGGGCAGGAGAATGTATTTGC
>JAGGWL010000284.1 GCA_021157555.1 Deltaproteobacteria bacterium
GGCAGGTTTGGCGGGGGAGCTGCTCTTAAAAAAAGATTGATTGATCATGAAAAGGGTTAAAATTCATACGTCCTATATAACAGGTTCTGAACCAGCAAACAGGCGTTTGATATTTTCCCAATGCCTGTAATAAATTAAAATTGTAATACTAACTGAACATCCTGTAATAACTATAGACCCTGTGGATTTCCATACAGCCAGAGGAAGCACGGCAGCAGATGCAAGAGAAGCTAAAGATACACGATTAAAACAGCAGACAAACAGAACAAAAACAAGCATGGCAACAAATAAGGCAAAAGGCGCAAGCACAAAAAAACAACCTGCTGTGGTGGCAACACCCTTGCCGCCGCCTTTAAATTTCATGTAAACAGGATAAAGATGCCCCAAAAATGCGGACAATGTTATCATGGAGAGGCATAATGGACTCGAAATTGCATTACATTTTAAAAAAATGCAGCCTAAATATACAGGAATTGCTCCTTTAAATACATCTCCGATAAGGGTAATAATGCCAAGCTTAACACCTGCGAGCCTTTTTACATTAGTTGCTCCAATATTTCGGCTGCCGTTTTTTCTTATATCTATAGATGTGAAAAGCCTGGTCAATATAAGACCAAAAGGAATAGAACCCAGCATATAAGCTACAATAACCAGAGCAAAACATTTTAATATCAGCATAAGGCATCCCTGTTTCTTAGTTTATATTTTTTAGGTGTTGGTATTGCCTGGTTCCAATGCTCCAGCGTAGAGGCAATATTATAAACTAACAAATTACAAATACGTTATCAAGGAACAAAAATTTTGTTGAAAACGTATACAAGATCTATATGCTGCAATTGAAAATGAATAGATCTATCCTGTTTGACATAAATTCTTTACTGATTATTTTATAACTTGGTTAAAATTATTTGATTTTTTTCCAAATTAATCTTTAAAAAGGTTTTATTATCAAAATTATTAATAAAATAAGTGAGATGCAGTCTCTCTCCGACCTTCTTAAACATGAAAAAAAAAGGATTGCCTTTGTGCCTACAATGGGCTTCCTCCATAAAGGTCACCTTTCCCTGATGAAAGAAGGGCTGAGACATGCGGACTATCTGGTTCTCAGTATTTTTGTTAATCCCGCCCAATTCGGACCCGGAGAAGATCTTGAATCTTATCCAAGAAATTTTAAAAAAGATGCAGATTTGGTCGAAAAAGAAGGCGTAAATGTAATTTTTGCCCCTGATGCCAAAGATATATATCCAGAACACTTTCAAACCTATATTACGCTTAATGACCTGCCGCACCATCTTTGCGGTATCTCCAGGCCTAATCATTTCAGAGGCGTTGCAACAATTGTCACAAAGCTTTTTAATATTGTCAAACCTCATACAGCAATTTTCGGTCAAAAAGATTTTCAGCAGCTTGCTGTTATAAAACAGATGGTATCTGATCTGAATCTGGATATTGAAATTATCGGTGCCCCGATTATAAGGGAAGATGACGGGCTGGCCATGAGTTCACGAAATGTATATCTTTCAGTTGATGAACGTCAATCTGCTCTTTCTCTTTTTAAAGCTTTAAATAATTCACAAAAACTTCTTAAAAGCGGCGAAACAGATGCTTCCAAAATTATCAATGAAGCAGTTAAGTTGATTAATTCATATAAAAAAACTTTGATTGATTATATTGCAGTTTGTGATCCTGAAACATTAACGGACATAAAAAAAATAGAAAAGCCTGTTTTAATGGCTTTGGCAGTCAAGATCGGCAAAACAAGGCTGATCGACAACATGATACTTAATTAGGAGACCTTAATATGAGCAGGGAAAAAGTCTTTTTCACATCAGAATCAGTTACCGAAGGACATCCGGACAAAGTGGCCGACGCTATATCCGACTCTATACTTGATGCTATTATCGAACAGGATAAAACCTGCCGTGTAGCTTGTGAAACGCTTGTAACCACAGGGATTGCTTTTATTGCCGGCGAAATAACTACATCATGTTATGTAGACATCCCCCAAATAGTCAGGGAAACAATAAAAGAGATAGGCTATAATTCATCAGATATGGGTTTTGATTGGCAAACCTGTTCCGTGATTACCAGCATAGATCATCAGTCACCTGATATTGCACAGGGAGTCAATATCGGCGAGGGGCTTTTTAAGGATCAGGGCGCTGGTGATCAGGGTATTATGTTTGGATATGCAACAGACGAGACTCCGGAATTAATGCCTATGCCGATTATTTATGCGCATAAAATTACGCAAAGGCTTGCTTATGCAAGAAAAAATAAAATTCTCGATTTTCTGCGGCCGGATGGCAAATCTCAGGTAACAGTGGAATATGTCGATTGCATCCCTAAACGGATAGATACTATTGTAATATCAACCCAGCACAAGCCTGATATTTCTTATGATCACCTGAAAGAGGCTGTTATTAAAGAGATTATAAAAAATGTTATACCTGATGATTTAATTGATGAAAACACAAAATATTTAATCAATCCCACCGGCAAATTTATAATAGGCGGCCCCATGGGAGATTGCGGTGTAACAGGCCGTAAAATTATTGTCGATACTTATGGAGGCAAAGGAAGCCACGGCGGAGGATGTTTTTCGGGAAAAGATCCGTCAAAAGTTGACAGAAGCGCATCTTACATGGGACGCTATATTGCAAAAAATATTGTAGCTTCAGGCATAGCCAGGCAATGCGAAATACAAGTAGCTTATGCAATTGGCGTGGCAGAGCCTGTATCTGTGATGGTTGACTTGATGGGCACCGGCTCTATTTCAGAACAAAAAGTAGAAGAAA
>JAGGWL010000175.1 GCA_021157555.1 Deltaproteobacteria bacterium
CTTTTATTTCCAGGGAATAGCCTGTGAATAGACCGGGAAAAGCATTTGCGCACCATTCCATCATTGCCTGAAATCCCACAATCTGCTTGGCCATGTTGGGTGCAATTACGGCTGAAATCGACGATTTTGTGACTGTCTCGACCAGCAGTTGTCTGTCGCCACCGGTCGTACCCATAACAAATGGGAGGCTATGCTTGCAGTAAAATTTGGCATTTCCGTTCACAGCAGAAGGATGAGTATAGTCTATGCTTATAAAAAAGCCATGGTTATCCTTGATCTCAATGATTGACAGATCACGCTCATCAGGGCGCAGCAACTTGATTGAAAAATCATTTAGTTGATAATTTTTCTCTGTAATTTCAGGGCCTGTCAAAGAATATGGAATTAATTCAAATCTTTCATCCATAAGAGTATGGTTTGCCATAACAACTGCAACATTACCTGGTATTCCATTAATCATAACTTTTATACGGTTCATAATTTGTTTTCTAAACTCCTTTTATAGCGGCATTTAAAACAGGAAAAACATCTTCTCCCAACTCCTGCAAGTTATGCCTGAGTATTTTAAGTGCAGCAGGAATATATCGTTCAAAAAATTTCTTGCCTTTAACTCGGCCAAGATACCCGAATGCGCCCAGCATCTGCAAATTTCTTGTGATTGTGCAGTGCCGGTAGCAAGAAATAAATTTTTCTCTGTTTATATTAATAAAGGATGATAATTTTGTTATGCAATAATCTAAAAGTTCTGATTGAACCGCACAGGACAGGTTTACATAAGGATCTATCAGGAGCGAAGCAAGATCATATTGAATTGGACCTTTCCGACCACCCTGAAAATCTATGAAATAGAAATCACCTTTTTTTTCCATGATATTACGTGATTGAAAATCTCTGTGCATAAATCCTGCAACATCCGATGTAACTGCTTTTTCAGCCAGATTAGTAAAATCATCCAAAAAATTTTCATACAAATAATTCAGACCTGAATAACCATTTAAAAAAGCATCTACAAAATACCGGCATTCCTTTTCAAGGATGAGTTCAATATTATAATCTGCTGACTGAAAAGTCCATAAAGGATTAAATCCTTCTGCTCCTTTGAAAGACATTTTGATTAAAAGATCAATTATGGATTTATACCATAAAATAATATTTTCCGGATTTCCATCCTGATGAACAAGCAACTGAAGATTTCTGTCTCCCAGGTCTTCCAAAAATACAATTCCTGAAATAGTATCATAAAGATATATTTCAGGAACAGGAATTCCTTTTTTATAAAGATGACGCCCAATTTTTACGAATGCGCAAGCCTCTGTTCTTGTGCCGGATGTGTTTATGCCATGATCCGACATTATCAGGGAATGTGAGCCTGCAAAGAATCTGTACCATTTCCTGTCTGAGCCGTCACCCTTAAGTTTTGTATGAGTGATATTTTTGAGGAAAGAATCGTACCCGATTTTTTTAAAAGCAGTTGCGGCCATGTTTTCAATTACAGTTTTTCTATAACTATTCAGTGTGCCGATATCTCTCCAGTACAGATTTTTTGCAATAAAAGCCTTAATTTTTTTATTATGTTGTTCCAATTTGGTGTACACATCAATAATGCTAGAAAATTTGCCTGCTGGTATAAAATTTGTAATTTCGGGATTGAGAACATGAATTCCCGTAAATGCAAGCATCTTAAGGTTATCCTTTTTCTTATCTTTATCAATTTTCTTATCATCAAAACCTATGATAAAATCATTCCTGTCAATACTGAGCTTGTTAAATTCATAATAATCATGCACCACAAGTGTAGCCAGGCTGTCGCCTTTCAAATGAAAACTATAAACTTCCCTAAAATTAATATCTGTGACGATATCACTGTTAATAACTATAAAAGGGCTGCTGCCCCAGAAATCTTCAACATTTTTTATAGCGCCGCCAGTACCCAAAATAGAGGATTCATAACGAATATAAACAGGAATGGAGTAGTTTTGCGATAATATGTAAGATTCAATCTTTTCATGCAAATGGTGAGTATTAATTATTATTGCTTTACACCCTGCTTTTTGCAGATTACGGATGGTGATATCAAGCAGGGGTTTTTGAAAAATCGTAAACAGGGGTTTAGGTATATTTTCAGTAAAAGGCCGTAAACGTGTGCCAAAGCCTGCGGCCAGAATCATAGCTTTCATTATTTAGTTCCGGATGTTTTTAAATAGTAAAAACAATTATTCAACCTCTCTGTAAGCATGCTGGAATTTTTTGTCATAAAGTTTGGATTTATACTTTAGCTGGTCAAGGCTTACGTTAAGTGCTTTGCCGACAATAATTAAGGCTTGGTGAGTTATTTCTTTTTCTTTTACAATTCCGGCAAGATCTTTGACCTTGGTGCAAAATATTTTTTCTTCCGGCTGGCTGACCCTGAATGCGACTGCACAGGCACATTCTCCGCCATAAGTTTTTTCTAAAATTTCAGCAACTTTGTCGATCATGGTAATGCTGAGATAAATTACCATGGATGCTTGATGGGCTGCCAGTTTGGCTAAAGCCTCGGCCTCCGGAACCGGAGTTCTGCCTTCCATACGCGTTAGAATCAGAGTTTGCGAAATTTCCGGCAGGGTGTATTCTATGCCCATTGCTGCGGCTGCCGCAAAGGCGGCCGTAACTCCGGGTATAACCATATAATCAATTGATTTTTTTTTCAATTCGGCCATTTGTTCAAAAATGGCTCCATAAAGGCTGGGGTCGCCGGTATGCAGGCGCACAACATTTTTCCCATCTGAATAATGTTTTTCAATTTCTTCTATTATTTCATCAAGATGCATTGAGGCGCTGTTTAAAATTTTTATTCCTTTGGTAGTCCATGTTAACAGGCTTTCCGGAACAAGCGAGCCTGCATAAATAACCAGATCGGCATTCATAAGGGCGCGCTGTCCTTTAACAGTAATTAATTCAGGGTCTCCCGGCCCGGCGCCGACAAAAATTACAGGGTTGGTTTTGGACATGTTACAGCCTCCTTATGTTTTCCGGTTATTATCCATACCGGATTTTGAGATTCCAGTCTTTCACCCCACGGCATATCTTTTTTATTATTTACCTGAATCTGGATAAAATCAGTTTTAAATCCGGCTTCCTTCAATGGCTGAAGGGCAGCTTCAATATTTTGTATTAAAACCGTGTTTATAACTATAATTCCATTTTTTTTGAGGTAAAAAGAGGCTTTTTTTATAATTTTTTCCAAATCACGGCCCCCTCCTCCTATAAAGATTCGATCCGGCCGCAGCAGACTGTCGAGCCCCTGGGGCAGTTTTGTATGAATTATTTCAAGATTATTTACATTATAGCGTTTTTTATTATTCTGAATCTGTATTATTCTTTTTTCATGTTGTTCAACGGCAAATATTACATCGGTTGTAATAAAGCAGGATGATTCAATAGACACTGAACCGCTGCCTGCGCCTAAATCCCACAATATACTATCTGGCAGAAGATGGAGTTTTGAAATGGCAACCGCTCTTACTTCTGCTTTGGTAATCAGTCCATCCTGATGGTCAAAAGAAGACTCCGGCATTCCGAGATAGGGCTTTTCCTCTGCATCTATAGCTTCTATATTTGCAGGATTGCGTTTTAAAACAACCATGTTGGGCTCTGAAAAAGTTTTTTTTGCTGCATTGGTGAGTTCATACCATTCAATATGTTCGGAGGAAGTTCCAAGCTGTTCGAGTACGCATATCTTAAAGTCAGAGCGGTTGTTCTCTATCAGCAGTTTTGCGACCATCGCGGGATTATTGTTTGTATCTGTAAAAAGAGCTATTTTTTCTTTTGTTGCGAGTGCTGACAAGAGAGCGGTTTTTTGGTCCCTGCCATGCATGCTTATCACATGAACATCATGCCAGGGCTCTTTTATATAAGCAAATACTGCCGCAACCGATGTAATATTTGGATAGATATTTACCATATCTGCGCCGATTGATCTAATTAAGAGAGATCCTATGCCGAAATAAAGTGGATCTCCTGATGCGAGAACAACTATGGATAGATCTGTTGGGCTGTTTTCTATTTTATCCTTGATAAAAGTTATAATATTTTTTAAATTTTTTGTTATATCTTTTTTTTGGGCATTCAAATCTTTAAAATGATCAAGATGCCTTTTTCCTCCGATGAGAATATCTGCATGTCTGATCAATTCGAGATGCCTGGCTCTAAGATCATCCGGCGAAAGTCCCATGCCTATAATAGCTATCGGTTTCATGAGTTATCCTAATTGTTCACCATGGGTATAAACTCACGGGAACCCAGATCATGTAAGCGTTTACCAGTAGCTTAGCTGTGCACGTTCAGGGCGAGTGACTATAGTCAAATCTATGTCACTCGCCCTGAACGTGTGCAGATGAGCTGCTGGTAAACGCTTACCTTGAATCAAAAATTATGTTACCGCTATAATCGAAAATTATGCTTTCTATCTGCATATCGGAGGTTGAAAATTTTTTTGCCGATTGTATCATTTTTTTCCCCACGTAAGCGACTATTTCCGGATATTCCGGATAAATAAAGTCAAAAG
>JAGGWL010000232.1 GCA_021157555.1 Deltaproteobacteria bacterium
ATACTTTTGGAAACTCGTTCAATGATCCGGATAAAATGCTTAATTTTTTATGGGCATATAGTTCAACTTGAGTGTACAACAATTTCCTCCACATTTTTGAGTGGAGTCAAATATATCAGAAGGAAATTATCTTGTCTATCATCTTATGTGTCGCTGTAGCGTTAAAATCAGATTAAGAAAAATTTTTTTACTTTTTAAAGTTTCAGACTTGTTTTTTTGTTTGTAAAGTTTCAGATTAAATGACCTTGGGGCATGGATTAAGGAAAACAGGAATGAGATATTGATATCTTAAATATTAAATTGTATCAAATATTTTTTTAACAAGCTTCAATAATTTTTAAAAATCTTCTTTATGGCCTTTTTGGCTTGACTTGAACTATTATGTAACTTATAAAAAATAATAATTATTTTGGGCAACTTTAATTTTTTCTATCATTTTAGGAACGGGCATTACCCGTTCCTTATTACAATTAAGGAACCTTTTTTATGAACTGGGACTGGGATAAACTAAAAGAACAGCAGCAGCACAGTAGTGGCAGGCCGCCGCAAATGGATGAGATGATCGGTAAGTTAAGGAATTTCAAATTCCCTGGTGGTCCGATTCTTATAATTGTTATTCTGGTACTCTTTCTGGCATCTTCGACCTTTTATACTGTAGGAGTCGATGAGGTAGGCGTGGTGCAAAGATTCGGAAAGTATGTCCGAACCAAGCAGCCAGGCCTTAATTTTAAACTGCCGATTGGATTAGAAAAGGTTACAAAGGTCAAGGTAAAGCGCGTTTACAAGGAAGAATTCGGATTTACCGGCGAAAGGGGTAATACAAGAAATACTTTTGCTTCGGGCCGCGATGATTTAAATGTTTCCCTGATGCTTACAGGAGATTTAAATGTGGCGCTGGTACCATGGATTGTTCAGTATCGTATCAAGGATCCGCGTGATTATCTTTTTAAAATCAGGAATCCCAGAAAACTCCTGATTGATATGTCCGAAGCTGCGATGCGGCTGGTGGTTGGTGACAGGAGTATTAACGAGGTTATCAGCAAACGTGAAGAGATTGCGATTGAAGCCCGTGAGGCGCTTCAAAAAGAACTTGATATGGCTGAAACCGGCATACATATTGTAACAATAGAAATGAAAAAGACCAATGTACCCGGACCGGTGCAGGCCTCTTTTAATGAGGTAAACCAGGCTGTACAGGAAAAGGAGAAAATGGTTTATCAGGCCAAGGAGGATTATAATAAGGCCATACCGGCTTCTAGGGGAGAGGCGGAACGGACAATCAAGGCTGCTGAAGGGTATGCCTTGGACAGGGTAAACCGTGCTCAGGGTGATGCCTCCAGGTTTGAATCAATTTATAAAGAATATGTCGAAGCGAAGGATATTACCAAAAGGCGTTTATATCTTGAAACCATGAAAGATCTATTTCCCAGGCTTGGTCAAAAATATATTCTGGATGCGGATCAGAAAAATCTTCTACCTTTACTTAATCTTGGTATAAAAAATGGTGTTAAAAATGAAAATTAAGAATATTATAATAATTGTCTGCATTGTAGTGTTTGTTTTGGCTTTTGCCTCAGCCTATACCGTCAGTGAGATAGAGCAGGTAGTCATAACTCAGTTTGGAGAGCTAAAAGGTGAGACTGTTGATGATCCGGGGCTCCATTTCAAGATTCCGATTATTCAGCAGGCCAATTATTTTCCTAAAAATCTTCTTGAATGGGATGGTGACCCCGGACAAATTCCTACTCTGGATAAAACATATATCTGGGTCGATACTTTTGCCAGGTGGAAAATTACAGATCCTGTAAAATTTTTTCAGACTGTCAATAATACCGTGATTGCGCTTGGCCGTTTGGATGATATTATAGATCCGGCTGTGAGGAATTTTATTACTTCCTACAGTTTAATTGAGACTGTGCGAACAAGTAACCGCAAGCTTGATACCATGGATGAGATAGAATTGGAAGATACGCAAAAAGATCAGACTGCCATGTTTAACATTACAACCGGCAGGGAAAAAATAACACGGGGAATACTTGAACAGGCCAGACCCAAGCTGGAAAAATTTGGTATAGAACTTGTGGATGTTCAGATTAAACGGATTAATTATGTTGAACAGGTTAGAACGTCTGTTTATGAAAGAATGATCGCTGAGCGGAACCAGATAGCAGAAAAGTTTCGTTCCGAGGGACAGGGAGAAGCACGGAAAATTTTTGGAGAAAAAGAGAGAGATTTAAAAAAGATAACATCAGAAGCATATAAGTCTGCTCAGGAGATAAAAGGAAAAGCTGATGCCAGAGCTGTAAAAATATACGCCAGTGCGTATTCTCTTGATCCGGAATTTTATTCTTTTACCAAGACCCTTGAGATCTATAATCTGGCGTTGGATAAGAATAGTTCGGTTATACTTTCTACAAATTCAGAGTTTTTTAAATATTTAAAAGGATATGATAAATAGTATAATAGTTCTACGACTGCTACGCATTACAATTATTTGTGATGAATTTATATGCGAAGGGCGAGCATAAGGTTCGCCCTTACACAATTTTATATGAAAGTGCCTAAAGTGGTAGAGACAAGGCATGCCTTGTCTCTACGATCAACTTGTGCACACAATTAATATTGTCCTATTAAAGGTAAAGATATCTTTCATGTTTTGTTGTGCTCGACAGGGCATGCTGATTATAAAAAAAAGAGACGTTTTTTTTAAAACAGCGTGTAAGCGTTTACCCGTGCCTCAGGTACACACGTTCAGGAGCGAGTGACATAGTAAACCTATGTCGCTTGGCCTGAACGTGTGCAGATGGGGTACTGGTGAACGCTTAAAACAGCAGAAAGAATTCCAGGATTTTAATTACTTGCCTTTTCTTCTTTGGTGGCGTGTACGTGCCAGAAGTTTTCTGTGCTTATGCTTGCGCATTTTTTTTTTTCGTTTTTTTATGACGCTGCTCAATCAATCACCTCCAATCATATTTGAAATATATAAAACAAATTGTTATCATTATTAATTACTGTTTGTTTATATTTTTGTCAATGCTATGCTGAAAAAATTTAGTTCAGAAAATATACTTCTTGTTAATGATGCTGCTGCTATGGCTGAAGAACTTGTCAGCAATTTCTATAAAATGTCGGAAAGCCAGTGGCTCAGCCGGCGTTACGATATTAAAACCTTAACAGATCTTAAACCGTATGAAATAGTTCATGGACCTTTTGCGCAGGTTATACGATTTAAAGGACAGGGTAATAATAGACTGCTTGGATCATCAATATACGATTTTTATAAAATTTGTATACAGGATCATGCTATTATAAAAACTTTAAAAAAATCTTTAAATATAAAGCTTTTCCCGTTTGTTCTTTATATTATAACCCATGAACTTATACACATAGTGCGTTTTAGTAAATTTCTTCAGAGCTTTGACGCCTCACCTGCCGAAAAGATGGCTGAAGAAATCAGGGTTCATGAAAAAACCAGTGATATCCTTGGCAGGGTGCGGGCGTCAGGCATTAATGACGTATTGAAGTTTTATAAAAAATGGTCTGAACCTGTTGAAAAAATGCAGGATCTTTCTTAAAAATAAATATTTTAAAACAGACCATCTTGACAACATATAAACACTGACTATCTTTAAAATTATTAAAGGGCTCGGAAATAAAAAAATGATTTTTGAATGGGTTCCAAAGCACAGAAGGAGATTTTAGATTATGCCTCTTTATGAATATGAATGTACAAAATGCGGTAAAATTGAAGAAGTTTTACAGAAATTTTCAGACGCACCCTTGACTCAATGCAAATTTTGTTCGGGAAACCTTCATAAGCTTGTTTCCCATAGCAGTTTCCATCTTAAAGGAACCGGATGGTATGTTACTGACTATCCAAATAAATCCAAGCATAATTCTTCCGGAAATTCAGGGAAGAACAAAACAACTTCAAAAACTGAAGCTACTAAATCTACGAAAACTACTGAAAAATCTTCAAATAAAATTAAATAAAAAAAATCAGGCATCAGGACAAAATAATTTCCACAAGCAGGCGCACAGAGTTAGAGAAGTTATTTACTTCTCCTTCCTTTACAAACACAGAAGTATGGTTATTTTTTTGAAAAGATATTTATGTAGCTGAAAAAAATTCTATAATTATTGTTTGTGATATTTTTTATATTATGGATATGAATATAGCGGTTTTATTCTGAACATAAAATTTTAAATAATAAAATTTAATATTCTTAAGAGGAGATTTTGCACAATGAAGCTCAGACCATTAAATGATCGAATTCTGGTGAAACGTGTTGAAGAAGAATCCACAACCAAGGGTGGAATTATTATCCCCGATTCTGCCAAGGAAAAACCTGCTGAAGGCAAAGTGGTTTCTGTTGGTAATGGAAAAATGAACGAAGACGGAAAAAGGATACCTGTTGAAATTAAAGAGGGTGATCGTATTTTGTTCGGAAAATACAGCGGCTCTGAAGTAAAAATAGGTGGCGAAGAGTATCTTATCATGCGTGAAGAGGATGTACTTGGAATAATCGAATAATAAATCAATCAAAAAATATATTGTGGAGGATCGAACAAGATGGCTAAAGAGATCAAATATGATGTTAAAGCCCGTGAAGCCATGCTTAAGGGTGTTGAAACATTAGCAGATGCAGTTGTTGTAACCCTAGGCCCCAAGGGAAGAAATGTTGTTTTGGATAAATCATGGGGTTCACCCACAGTTACCAAAGATGGAGTAACTGTTGCCAAGGAGATCGAACTTGAAGACAAGTTTGAAAACATGGGCGCTCAGATGGTAAAGGAAGTAGCCAGCAAGACCAGTGATATGGCCGGCGACGGAACTACCACAGCAACATTACTTGCCAAGGCTATCTATAAAGAAGGGCAGAAGCTTATTGTGGCTGGTAATAATCCGATGGACATTAAGCGCGGCATAGATAAGGCTATTGAAGTTGCTATTAAAGAACTTCAGAAGATCAGCAAGCCTACCAAAGATCAGCGTGAAATTGCACAGGTTGGAACCATATCAGCTAACACTGATGAAACAATCGGCAATATAATTGCCGAAGCCATGGACAAGGTCGGCAAGGAAGGCGTTATTACTGTAGAAGAGGCCAAGAGTATGGATACGACTCTTGAGGTTGTTGAAGGTATGCAGTTTGATCGCGGCTATCTTTCTCCTTATTTTGTAACGGATTCTGAAAAAATGATCGCATCTCTCGAAGATCCTTATATACTGATCAACGAGAAGAAAATCAGCAATATGAAGGATCTTCTTCCTATTCTGGAGCAGATCGCCAAGATGGGCAAGCCTCTTGTTATTATGGCTGAAGATGTTGATGGTGAGGCTCTTGCAACTCTCGTTGTCAATAAACTTCGGGGTACACTTAATGTTGCGGCTGTAAAAGCTCCGGGATTTGGTGACAGAAGAAAGGCAATGCTTGAAGATATTGCCATTCTTACCGGCGGGCAGGTTGTATCTGAAGATTTGGGAATTAAGCTTGAAAATCTTACTATTGATGATCTTGGTTCTGCAAAGCGTATTACCATGGATAAGGATAATACAACAGTAATTGACGGTGCAGGATCACGAGCATCTCTTGAAGGGCGTGTAAAACAGATTCGTGCTCAGATAGAAGAGACCACATCCGATTACGATCGTGAAAAACTTCAGGAACGTCTTGCCAAGCTGATCGGCGGCGTGGCAGTTATCAATGTCGGCGCAGCAACAGAGACAGAGATGAAAGAAAAGAAGGCTCGTGTAGAAGATGCTCTTAATGCTACCCGTGCAGCTGTTGAAGAGGGTATTGTTCCAGGTGGCGGTGTTGCTCTGGTTCGCTGCATTGATGCTCTTGGCAAAATTGAAATCAAGGCAAGCCAGAAAATGGGTGTCAAGGTTGTGATGCGTGCCATTGAAGAGCCTTTAAGACAGATTGTTAACAATGCCGGACTGGAAGGTTCTGTTGTAATTGATAAGGTAAAATCGCATGAAGGCGCTTTTGGTTATAATGCTGCTACAGATACATATGAGGACTTGATTGAGGCGGGAGTAATTGATCCTACCAAAGTTGTCCGTTTTGCTCTGCAAAATGCCGGAAGTGTAGCTTCTCTTATGCTGACCACAGAGGCCATGATTGCTGACCTGCCTGAAGAAAAAGGCGCGGCCGGTCCTATGATGCCTCCAGGCGGCGGCGGAATGGGCGGAATGGGCGGAATGATGTAAAACCGTTCTTCTGAAAAGCCATTATCTGAATTAATAAAAAAGCCCTTATGTTTTTTTAAAGACATAAGGGCTTTTTTATTGGAAACGAGATAAATAATAAACCATTTTTATATGCATCTTGCATATAAAAAATAACTATGGTAGATTTTTTTTATGAAACAGTATAGAATTGATGAATTCAGATTAGCTGAATATCCTAAAATCAAAAAATATTTTGATGATAATTTTAGTTTTTCAGATCTTGGTGGTCTTTACTGGATACCACTTGATGATAATTTGTTAACTGATGTTCAGGCTGCGCATGCAGAATGTCAGCCTTTCTTTTTTGCGGTAGAACTCGAAGAGACTTCTATCTCATTTGAACTGCTGGTACGGACTAAATCCAGAATAAGATGCGACTGCATCGGATATGCAACCGAGGCACAGCGTAACTGGCTTGTCCGGCTTGCAGATTCGATATTCAATAAACTTGATATCATTGTTTGAAAGAATATAAAAATATTATGCTAAAAATTATTCCTTTGGGAGGACTTGGTGAAATCGGACTTAACATGATGGTCTTTGAGTATAAAGACTCAATGTTTATTATAGATGCGGGGCTGATGTTTCCTGAGGATTATATGCTGGGAGTCGATCTGGTTGTACCTGATATCAGCTATATTAGAGCGAACAGGTCAAAGTTGCTGGGAATTGTTTTAACCCATGCCCATGAAGATCACATTGGCGCTTTGCCGTATCTTCTTAAAGAGATTAATGCCCCGGTTTTTGGAACCAGTTTTACCATAGGACTTGTAAAGAAGAAACTTGAAGATCATGGTTTGCTTTCATCCGCCTTGCTGCATGAGATTACAACAGATGAAACTCTTAAAATCGGGGAGTTTGAACTTGAATTTATAAGCGTTAATCACAGTATTGTGGGCGGAGTCGGTATATCAATTATGACTCCTTATGGCCGCATTATTCATACCGGAGATTTTAAAATCAGCAGTTCCTCTCTGGCCGGAATTAAAACCGATGTAAACAGGTTTGCAAAGTGTGGAGAACAAGGTGTACTGGCATTATTGTCGGACTCTACAAACGTTGAAAGAGAAGGTTATACAAAATCTGCTCAGGAGATTGCAAAGACGCTTTCAGCAATTACCGCAGAACTTAAGGGCCGTGTTATTGTGGCACTCTTTGCATCAAATATTTCCAGAATACAGCAAATAATTGATATAGCTAAACACAGAGGTAGAAAAGTAGCTTTTATAGGACGGAGTATTGAGTCCAATGTAAAAATAGCAAAAGAACTTGGCTACTTAAATGTGCCTGATAATATGGAAATCAGTGTGGGACAGATAAATTCTCTTTCAGATAAAAATATCCTGATGCTCATGACCGGAAGTCAGGGAGAGCCAATGTCCGCCCTTACGAGAATGGCTGAAGGGAGACATGCCGGAGTAAAGATCAAGAAGGATGATACCGTCATCCTTTCCTCAAAATTTATTCCAGGAAATGAAAGAGCCATAACAAATATTATTAACAAGCTTTACAGGTTCGGGGCCGATGTTATTTATGAAAAGATTTCCATGATTCATATTTCCGGCCATGCTTTCAAGGAAGAATTGAAGCTGATGATTAACCTTACCAAGCCGGAATATTTTATTCCTATTCATGGAGAATATCGGCATTTGATACTCCATGCGCGGCTGGCAAAAGAGGTGGGAATCAAAAAAGAGAATGTCTTGGTTGCAGAAAATGGTCATATAATCGAATTTGACGAAAACGGTTTAAGACTTGGGGGAAAAGTTTCAATGGGCAGAGTGCTTATTGACGGCAAGGGCGTTGGAGATGTGGGAAAAAGCGTACTCAAGGAGAGACGGAGTCTGTCAAAGGAAGGTTTTGTGGCTGTAACTATGGCTTTTGATGAGGAAACAGGATTTATAATTTATGGGCCCGAAATATCCTCCCGTGGTTTTGTGTTTGAGACGGAAACCGGCCATCTTCTTCAGGATGCCGAATGTGTAATTCTTGAAATCGTGGAGGAGATCGGACCTGATGAACCTGACAGGATTGAACATATTCGACGAGATATAAAAAAAAAATTAAAGAAGTATTTTTATTTTGCTATCAAGCGTCGTCCTGTTATACTCCCATTTATAATTGAAGTTTAATATAAAGCATCAGATAAATAATTTCACTGCGTTATCGGTCGGAGATATACTACTAATATTATCTCCTCGCTCTAGCCTTGTGAAATTAATTATCTGATGCTCTATATATCTTCCAAGCTGCTTTTAATATGCGTAAAGAAATAATCGGAATTATATTTTTTTTTCTTGTAGTGCTTACATTGGTAAGTCTCTTGTCATACAGCCCGCATGACCCTTCAATTAACCATGCAATATCTCCAAAGAATATCAAAAATTTCTTCGGGCTTTTTGGCGCCCACCTTGCGGGACTTCTGGTAGGTCTCTTTGGACTGGGAGCTTTCTGGTTTCCTTTTATTATTTTGCTTGTCAGTATTCATTCCCTGAATGGTCTTTCTGCAAAAAATATGGTGCCTACATTGTTCGGAGGTTCTTTGCTTGTCATAACTACCGGGAGTCTATTCGCAATTTACGGTAATTATTATTCAATCTTCGGAAGTGAATTTTCATCCGGCGGTATTATCGGTATTCCCTTAAAAATATTTTTGATAAAGTTCTGCAATAATGCTGGGGCAGCACTGATCCTAATACTTTTTTGGCTTATTGGAATAATCATGGCTACCGGTTTTTCCATGATAATTTTTATAAAACAGTGCCGGCAGACGGTAATTGCAGCTGCTGACAGAATTAAGACCTTGTATTTAAAAAGACGGACAAGGAGAAAGGAAAGAAAAGAAAAAGGAAGAGATAAAAAAAACAAAATCAATAATAAAGAGCGGGAAATTGTAATAAAGGCAACTGATGAGATGGCAGGTAAAACAGTTTCAGCAAACAAACAGGAGCTGTTCAGCCTTATAGATGATGATAATTTTCAATTACCTTCTGTAGATTTTCTGGATGAGCTGAAAGATAAATCTATATCATTTGATGATGAAAAGTTGCGGGTGCAGTCGAAACTGCTTGAAAAAAAACTGGAAGATTTCTGCGTGCATGGAAGTGTTGTTGCAGTATCTCCAGGGCCTGTGATTACGACTTTTGAATATAAACCGGCTCCTGGCGTCAAGATTAACAAAATAGTTAATCTGGGCGACGATCTGGCTCTGGCTCTGAAAGCAATCAGCATCAGAATTGTGGCTCCTATTCCAGGTAAAGCTGTAATAGGAATTGAGATACCTAATGTTTCAAGACATATGGTTGCATTTAAGGATCTGGTCGTATCAGAAGCGTTTAAAAAGATGAAAGACGGTCTTGCGCTGTGTCTGGGCAAGGATATTGTAGGCAATCCGGTTGTTGCTGATCTTGCAAAAATGCCGCATCTTTTAGTAGCCGGCGCCACTGGAACCGGTAAGAGCGTAGGTTTAAACGCGATGATTTGCAGTTTGCTGTACAAGGCTAATCCGGATGAAGTTAAGCTGATTATGGTAGATCCCAAAAGAATTGAGCTTTCCATGTATGACGGTATCCCGCATCTGATTACCCCTGTTGTAACAGACGTGAAAAAAGCCACTAATGCTCTTTTCTGGGCTGTTCAGGAAATGGAAAACAGATACAAGCTTTTGGCGGAAAAAAAGGTCAGGAATATTCGACAGTATAACGATAAAATTAACCTGGAAGATAAAGATGAGAACGGTGAGTCTCCTGAAAAAATGCCGTTTATTGTCATAATTATTGATGAACTGGCAGATCTGATGATGGTCGCGTCCAAAGATGTCGAGGTTGCCTTAACACGTTTGGCACAGATGGCAAGGGCGGCCGGGCTGCATTTAATTCTTGCTACACAGAGGCCATCTGTTGACGTGCTGACAGGCATTATCAAGGCAAATTTTCCTACCCGCCTGACTTTTCAGGTCTCCTCACGAATCGATTCCAGAACAATTCTGGATGCAAACGGTGCTGAAACTCTTCTTGGCAACGGAGATATGCTTCTTTTGCCTCCAGGTACCTCAAAGCTGCAAAGGGTTCATGGCGCATATATTTCCGAAGGTGAGATAACAAAAATTGTTGATTTTTTGAAAAGTCAGAAAAAACCTGATTATAATATGGAAGTTACAAAAATTTCACCGGACGAAAAAGGGGGGACGGACGAGGAGGAGCATGATGAGCGGTATGATGACGCCGTCGCTTTTGTAACACAAACAGGACGCGCATCAATCTCTATGATTCAGCGCCAGATGCGGATAGGATACAATCGCGCCGCCCGAATTATAGAGATGATGGAACGGGAAGGAATTGTCGGACCTTCAGATGGCGCCAAACCACGAGAAGTGCTGGCGCGCGGCTATGATGATATGTGATTTAACCTGAAGCTATATGCCTACTTGTGGAAGTGATTTCGTTTCCATTCCTAAAAATTATATTCTTTAATGGAACATAGATAGGATTATTTTTCAAAAAAAGTGTAAAAGTGCTTTTTGGCTTTAATAAAGGATGCCTCTTTTTTTAAGCAAAGTATAAAAATTACCTCTTTTTCCGATCATTTGAACGAAAATTTTTTTTGCTTCTTCTTCTACGAAATAAGCAATTCTAACTTGCTGTTTTGAAACTGTGAAATGGTAGGAACGGGTTCCATTTAAATCCCCTGTAAGCTCCTCACCGATTTCGGGATTTGCCAGAATTTTCGGAATATGCTCGCTTCTGATCTTTTCACGTATCGGAGGATCAATCTTTTTCAAATCTTTTTTAACTTTGGGGTGATATTCGGCTTTATATATCAAAAACTTCTTCTTCGGTAAGGTATTTTACATTCTTCAGTTGCAAGTCTTTGTTTCGTTCCAGAAGCTCCAAACCTTCCTCTGTTAAAAACATATATAAAGTTTCGATTTCCTGTTTGTTCATGTTATTAATCATTTTTGCAAGATTTATTATAGGTATATCAAGCAGTATTTCTGGCATAAGAATTCTCCTTACAACCTTCCGAGGTATATTTCTTCAGCCTGTTTTATGATTTTATTGAACAGTTCCTGAACAGTTGGGATATCGTGGATGAGTCCCACGCCTTGTCCGCAGGATAAAATGCCTGCGTCCAGATTACCTTTGTCGTACATCAATTTGGCCTTTTCTCCTGAAACAATATTCAGAATCTCGGGTAATTTTGCTCCTTTTGTTTCGATTTCAGCGCATTTTTTTGCTGCTGTTGTAGATAGCACCCTGTGAGTAGCATTGATTGAGCGCATAATCAGCATAGTGTCCAGTTCCGAAGCATTTATCATGGCCTGTTTAAGATTGTCATGAATGGGACATTCTTTCGTCGTCAAAAGTCGTGTACCGATGATAACACCTTCTGCCCCCAAAGCCATAATCGCTGCAAAGCCTCGGCCGTCAGATACGCCGCCTCCGCCTATAACCGGCAGGTTTACCGCATCCACAACAGCGGGAATCAGAACCAGTGTTCCAATATCCAGCTTACCGGTCGCTCCGCCATTTTCATAACCAACTACTGTTATTATATCGGCTCCCATATCTTGTACTTTCAGTGCGTAGCGAATGCCTACACATTTATGTATCCATGTAATTCCTGCATTCTTGAAGCGGCTGCATAGCTCGGCAGGAGCCGAATGGCCTGATGTTTCCACTATGTTAATTTTTTTTTCTATCAGTATATCAATATATTCGTTATTATCTATGGCGCGCATGGAAGGGAAAAGATTAATATTAACAGCAAATGGTTTATCTGTTAATTTTTTGGTCAGGTCAACAGCTTCGGCAAATTCGTCTTTTGTCTGATAAATAGCTGAGGCCAGTATGCCTAAACCACCTGCATTTGATATTGCGGCTACCAGTTCAGGCGTTGTGATCCACATCATGGTTCCGCCGATTAGCGGATATTTTATTCCCAGTTTTTTTGTTATTTTTGTTTTAAACATAATTCCCCTATTTTCTATTTTAAATTAGTTGTTTTTAAAACAAACAGACATTTTTCCTGACGTACTATAATGCCTGCATTACGCAGATAGTTAATAGACAGGTATGGATGTGGAAAATTAAAGTTTTGTGATATTTTTATAAGATCTGATAATTTAAAGGGCTCTCCGAGCTGGTCTGTCAATTGTTTGTAATAATATGAAAGAGTTTTGACATCCTGAGGTAAAATAGATTCAGGCGTTTCAATAACCTTGGTTTTGGGTTGGGTTTGTTTTTTTTTATCAAAAAGAGAAAGCACTTTATGTATTTGGGAAATAGTAATAGAAAGGATTACAAGTCCTGTGAATACAATGAGAATACCAACTATGGACATGCTCCAGCCATTATATCTGGAAATTGCTTCAAGACCGTACATTGAGTACCTCCTTGATTTTTTAATTGTTCCGCAAATATCTTTTTATATATCATAACATAATATAATAGTCACGTTATTTCACTCTTTTTTACCATGCATCGTCCCCGTTTTTTATTTTTTATAAAAAATATCAAAGAAAATGGCTTTGATATTTTGGAAGATTTACCTTGATATATTCTAATAATTTATAATATACAAATAATATTTGTGTCGCTAAACCGGAAAAATATTGGGAGGTTTTCGTAAAATATTTATTTGTTTGATAACGGATTAATATAAAAAGATTATTTAGGAACGGGGACGAAACAACTTCCCCAACCATGCATAGTGGAAGTTATTTCGTCCACGTTCCTTGGCAATCAAAAGGATTGGCTTTATCATAATGGGTAATATCACGAGGTTCTGGCAATGGGTGTCTGTGGTAATTGTAATTGTTATGATTTTCGCCGGTGTGGAATACTCATGGCGCTTTAATGGCAGCAATATTTTTTTGGTCTTAATTGCCATGGCCGGCGTTTTTTTCGTTATTGGGTATATTTTATTCAGGGATATTACTAACAACTATAAGCAGACTGAGCAGACTTTACAGCAGCGGGAGCGATATCTGGCGGCGTTAAATAATGCAGGGGCACTCCTGTTGGGATGCAGCCTTAAAGTCCCTTGTCAGGAATTCATCAATGTAATCGGACCTGCCTATCGTGCCAGCCGAACCTATTTGTTTTTCAATCATCATGATAATGATGGCAGGCTGCTTATGAGCCAGGTTGCGGAATGGTGCATTGAGGGCATAAAATTTGAAATCGACAATCCCTTATTACAAAATCTGCTTTATGAAAAGCATTGTCCAGGCTGGCAAAAAATACTTTCCAAAGGTGATATAATCAGCAGCCGTGTGGCTGATTTATCAAACGATGAACGTACCATCCTTGAGTCGCAGGGAATCCTGTCCATTCTCATTGTTCCTCTTTTTATTGATAATGATTTCATTGGTTTTATTGGTTTTGATAATTGTGTTGATGATCAAAAATGGGGTTTGGAAGCGCAAAAGTATCTTGCCACTGCCGCAAATCTCCTTTCTCAGGCGCTAAAGCGAAGCAGGGCTGAAAAATCGTTACGTCAAGAGCATCGCCGTTTTGTTACAGTTATGGATTCCCTTGACATACTGATATGCGCTGCAGACATGAAAACCCATAAACTTATTTTTTTAAATAAGTTTGGCAAAGAAATATTGGGTGATAATATTGGCCGGCCATGTTGGCAGGTTCTGCAAAAAGGACAAACAGGGCCTTGTGATTTCTGCACCAATAAACAGTTGCTTGGCAATGACGGCAATCCATCATCACCTTATATCCGGGAGTCCAGAAATAGCGTTACAGGCAGGTGGTACCAATGCCACGATCAGGCCATTGTCTGGTCTGACGGCCGTCTTGTCCGTCTTGAAATTGCTACGGATATCACCAGGATCAAGCTGGCTGCACAAGAAAAGGCTGACATTCAGGAAGAACTTTTACGTTCCCGAAAAATGGAAGCCATCGGTTTAATGGCCAGCGGTGTAGCCCATGATTTGAATAATATTCTGTCCGGAATAATCGGTTATCCCGATCTCCTCCTTATGCAACTCTCTGAAGGAAGCATATTACGAGAGCCGATTGAGGCGATTCAAAATTCAGGCCTCAGAGCGGCAGAGGTAGTTGAAGATTTACTCACTGTGGCTCGTGGTGTTGCCGCCAGCCGGGAAATCTGCAACTTTAACATTTTGATCGATGAGTATCTGAATTCTCCGGAATGCAGGAATCTTAAATTATTGCATCCAAACGTAACCTGTACCTCAAAGCTTGATGTGACTCTCCTGAATATCTCTTGTTCCCCTGTTCATATAAAAAAAAGTATCATGAACCTGATGATAAACGCAGCGGAAGCTATTAGCGGGGAGGGCACTATTTTTATCAATACTGAAAATCAATATGTAGATAGCCCGATTTTTAAAAATTATTACATAGATAAGGGCGAATATGTTGTTTTTAGCCTTATGGATACCGGATCTGGTATCTGTAAAGAGGATATAAATCGCATTTTTGAACCGTTTTACACGAAAAAGGTGATGGGCAGAAGCGGCACTGGGCTGGGATTAACTATAGTCTGGAACACTGTCCAGGATCATGGCGGCGGCCTCACTGTTGAAAGCGACGGCAAGGGAACGACTTTTAAATTATATTTTCCGGCATCCAGAGAAAATCTGAATAAACCGATAGAAAGTATGCGGTTCGGTGAATTGATGGGACATGGCGAAAAAATTCTGGTAATAGACGATGAAGACTTGCAGCAGGATATTGCTTTAAGGATGTTGACTTCACTTGATTATCAGGTTGACACCGTAAGCTCTGGAGAAGAGGCAATCGAATACCTGAAAAAGAATTCTGTGGATTTACTTGTACTTGATATGATTATGGCCCCAGGTATGAGCGGTCTGGAAACCTATGAACAGGTCATAAAGCTGTATCCCGGTCAAAAGGCCATAATTGCCAGCGGCTTTTCTCAAAACGAAGATGTGAAAAATCTTCAAAAAATTGGCGCCGGTCAGTTTATCAAAAAACCGTATACCACCTCCCGTATTGGAATGGCCGTTCAACAATCCTTGCCTGAATATAACCCCCATGCTTTGACGGGAACAATAAAAAATAAAAGTGCAGATTAGTACCTTACTCCTGAAATCCTGTTATAAAAAACAAGAAAATTTTAAAGTACCATAGACTTAAAGATTCAAACTCATATCACGCAAATATTTTCTGACATGGACTTGGAAATAGAAGCATTGGAAAAAAAATTGGATAAATACAAACTACTAAAAACAGGCATGAGACAAGAATTATTAACGGGCAAAAAACGTCTGAACCATGATTTTAAAGGATTGGAGGATTGCCATGATTAGGAACGAGGACCAAATAAAAGTTCTCATAAATTTAGAAGATGTACATCTGGCTCAAGCGATGAATTATGTTGAAGCATATAATCTTGTAATAGGATTATTAATAAATTTTGGTGCAAAAAGTTTACAACACAAAAGGGTGCATAATAATTCTTTAATCAAGAAATCTAATAATCAAAAAAATCAAGGTTCAAGACAATA
>JAGGWL010000360.1 GCA_021157555.1 Deltaproteobacteria bacterium
TATCCCTTTTTTTAAAAATGCAACTGCTCAATGCCGGTTTTAATACTAAAAAAAGGTATTTAAGCAAACCATGCCGCGTAGAAAAAAAATAAAAAGCCTTTGAGTTTTGTAATCAGGAGCGTTATACAATATCTTCGCTAATTTGTATTTTGGTCTGTTTTTACAAAAAATTATTTTTTAAACATTAACAAAATCAACACGTTACAAAAATAGAAAAAATTGATTTTCTCTGTTTTTTTAATTTGGCGAAGGTATTGATATTCGTGGACGTTTATTTAGAAAATTACAGATAATTGATGATGCCACCTGCGATTTGGATTTGCGAAGCCCACCGGGTAAGGAACGTGGACGAAAATAAACAAAACCTAACCACTATTTTTAATCTGGATCATGTAAAAATTCAAGGATTATTTCCATGAGAATAAAGTATAATAAAGCAGTGTTAACAGGGACAGGATTCTATTTTATTATAACTGCCGGATTGTTCCTAAACACCTTTACTACTCTGGCATCGCAATGGCGTAAAGATGATTTCTCATATTGCTATCTTGTTCCTTTTATAGTTATTTATCTTGTTTGGGAAAAAAAAGAGCAGTTTTTTGCTGTTGTTTCTAAACCTTCATGGAAAGGGTTGCCGCTTTTATGCCTGGGTATAATATTTTTTTGGATAGGTGAACTTGGCGGTGAATATTTTACTTTATACCTGTCCTTCTGGCTGATTTTTGTTGGGCTTTGCTGGCTGCATTTGGGTTTAAAAAAAATAAAAATAATTTGCTTTCCGCTGTTTTTTATTCTTACCATGTTTCCGCCTCCCAATTTTATATATCAAAAAATATCAGTAAACCTTAAGTTGATCTCTTCCCAACTGGGCGTATTCATAATGCAGTTTTTTGGCATGTCTGCTTACAGGGAAGGAAATGTTATTGATCTTGGTTTCACTCAATTACAGGTTGTGGATGCCTGCAGTGGTTTAAGATATCTTTTTCCCTTGATGATGATAGGGGTTCTACTGGCATATTTTTATAAAAATGCTTTTTGGAAAAAAGTGGTTCTTGTTATCTCCACAATACCAATTTCTATTGCGGTAAACGGGTTACGGATTGCTTCAGTAGGAATGCTCTACCCTGTTTTTGGCCCGAAGGTTGCTGAAGGTTTTTTTCATGATTTTTCAGGCTGGTTTATTTTTATGCTCTCTACAGGAATGCTTTTGGCTGAAATGTGGATTTTGAAAAAGATTGGCCATAAATGGGCAGAAACTGAGAAGGACAAGAGTAATAAACCACAGATTACGCAGAGTGACGCAAATTATAAAGGACGTAAAAATTTCTTTTTTCAACCACAATTTATTGTAGCTATTCTACTGCTCGGGGCAACATGGGGGCTTTCACAGGGTGTTGAATTTCGGGAAAAAATACCGATAAACAAATCATTTGATCAGTTTCCTGTAAAAATTGGTAAATGGATCGGCAAGCGCCAGGGTATGGAACAAAAATTTATAGATGAGCTTGATTTAAGCGACTATGTAATAATGAATTATAAAAACAAACAGGGAGAGTCTGTTAATTTTTATGTTGCATATTATGAAAGCCAGAGAAAAGGTGAATCAATCCATTCACCTGCAACCTGTTTGCCAGGTGGGGGATGGATTTTCAAGCAGGCAGGGGCTGTTAAATTGCCTTTTAAATTAAAAGATAAAAGTTTAATGTCTGTAAACCGCGCTTTGATGGAAAAAAGCGGAACCAGACAGCTTATTTATTACTGGTTCCCTCAAAGGGGAAGAATTTTAACAAATGCTTATCAGCTAAAATTTTTTGCTTTCTGGGATGCGCTAACCAGGCAAAGAACGGACGGCGCTCTGGTGTGGGTGATAACACCTGTTGATAAATTTGAAAAACCTGAAGTAGCGGAAAAAAGACTTCAGGGGTTTGTAAAGGATATTCTACCAGTGCTGAATGAATATTTGCCGGACTATAGACCGTCACATAAATAATTTCACTGAGTTATCGGTCGTCGGAGTATTATAATACGCCTTCCTCCCTCTGGCCTTGTGAAATTTATTATCTGACAATCTATAAATAAGGAACGAGGACAAAATAACTTATAAAATGGACATATAATTTTAACATGATACTTTTTTCTACGCTATTCTTATCGATGTTCATCACGATTTCCATTACCCCTCTTTTTAAATGGTACGCTGTTAAAATTAACGCCGTGGATATGCCTGGGGAAAGAAAAATCCATAAGCAGCCAACGCCAAGAATAGGCGGAGTTGCCATGGCATTAGGCGCTTTGATTCCGCTTTTATGTTGGACTCATATGGATAAATTTATGATATCTATTTTTATAAGTTCAGGCATAATCGTTTTTTTCGGGGTTTGGGATGATATCAAGTCATTGAGGTATCATGTTAAATTTGCAGGGCAAGTGGTGGCGGCATTAATTGTGATCTTTTATGGCGGCGTTCAAGTGCAAAATTCCAGCGAACTTTTTGCCGGCAGTATGGTTTTTTATATTATTTTTATTCTCCCTTTGACTTTTGTTTTTATTATAGGCGTAACAAATGCTATTAATCTTTCAGATGGTCTTGACGGGCTTGCAGGCGGAATATCCGTATTAACTTTTGCAGGTATAGGCTGTCTGGCATATTTATGCGATAATACGGCCATACTCATTATTTGTGTTGCAGTAGTAGGTGCAGTATTGGGATTTCTCAGGTTTAATACTTTCCCTGCTATCATTTTTCTGGGTGATGCCGGCAGTCAGTTACTTGGCTTTTTGGCAGCAGTTCTTTCGTTAAGTCTGGTGCAGAACAATTATCCTTATTCTCCAGCATTGCCGCTGCTCCTTGTCGGATTTCCTGTTTTAGACACGTTAGCAGTCATGACTAAACGTATTATGGCAAAAGTATCGCCTTTTAAAGGGGATGAGCGACATTTTCATCACAGGCTTATCCACCTTGGTTTTTATCATACCGAGGCTGTTTTTTGTATATATGTTTTTCAGATGATTATTATAACATCTGCCATTATATTCAGATTTTATTCTGAATGGAGTATAATATTTTTATACCTGCTTTTTTCATTAGGTATAATATACGGGTTTATGATTCTTGAAAATGCAGGCAAGGGTATTGTAA
>JAGGWL010000228.1 GCA_021157555.1 Deltaproteobacteria bacterium
ACCTTCGCCAAATTTAAAAAACAGAGAAAATCAGCTTTTTCTGTTTTTATAACATGTTGATTTTGTTAATGTTTAAAAAATAATTTTTTGCAAAAATAGACCAAAATGCAAATTGGCGAAGGTATTGTTATTAAAAAGGAATTAAAATTATGTTCAGCTTTCATCATGTTGCCTTAAGCGTAACCAATCTTGATAAATCAATTGAGTTTTATTTAGAACTCGGTTTTAAAAAAATTTTACAATGGAATTCGGATGATAATTCATTAAGCATAGCGCACCTGAAACTCAAGGAAAGCATTCTGGAACTTTTTTGCTTTGCAAAGCCTGTCCCGGCCCCTGAATCAATGAAAAAACTTGAAACAGACCTGCCTGTGATCGGCATTCGGCATTTCGGAATTCAGGTCGATTCATTAAAAAAGGCCAAAAATTTTATTGTTGAAAAAGGATATGCAGAAAAAATCGAAATAAATAAGGGAAAAACAGGGATAGACTATTTTTTCATAAAAGATCCGGATGGAATTCTTGTAGAGCTGGTTCAGGATGAAAGAGAATTATAAAAAAGTTTTAGGAACAAGTGAGTTGAACAATAAGCTGCTTATATTCAGGATACTTTTTGACAAGCTCATCGCGCCGTCCGAGTTCAAAATCTCTGAAATTAAATCCCGGAGCTACAGTGCAGCCTGAAAGGGTAAAAGAATCCTTATTATTCACATGGGCAGCAAACCATACTCCGGCAGGAATGAGTACTTGTGGCTGTTCACCATTTTTATAATCCAGGCCCATTCGGATTTTACGATATCCTCCGTCTTGAACAAGCATGTGTATTGTCAGGGATGAGCCATCGTAATGATGCCAGATCTCGTCAGATCGAAGCCTGTGAAATGCAGAAAATTCATTGCCCGGCAGCAAAAAATATATGGCGGTAGAAACAGGGCGCGGTCCGTCATAACCGCTCCCGAGACAGCAAACACCTATTGCATCTTTTGCAGCATAGGTCTCCCTGAAGTAACCACCTTCAGGATGTTTGCATAAACAAAGATTTTGTATCCAGTATCCTGCGTTTTTCATAACCAAAAGGAATGTTTCTTAAACTTAAATAAATATGAAAATAATATTAACTATCCTGGCACTACTATACATTATCTGCCCTTATGACTTACTGCCCGATTTTATCGCCGGGTGGGGCTGGCTTGATGATCTGGTAGTATTCTGGCTCATGTGGCGCAATTTTTATTCCAGTAAAAAAAAGCCCTCAACATTCGGCTATTCCGGGCAGCAAAGCCGCCAAACCTATAGCCAGACATCTAACCAAACTTTTAATCAATCCTCTGATCAGTCATATAATCAAGAACAAAAACAGAAAGCATCATCATCAACAGAAAAAAAAGACCCATATAATGTGCTGAACGTCAGCAAAAATGCATCCCAGGAAGAGATTAAAAAAGCTTACAGAAAACTGGCCAACCAGTATCATCCTGATAAAGTCGCACACCTGGGTAAGGAATTTCAAAACCTTGCCGAAGAACGTTTTAAGGAAATCCAGGAAGCTTATCAGACATTGAAAATTAGATAGATTATACTGATTTTAAGGGAAACCGTTCCGGATGTTCTATTGATTCTACACCCAAATCCACATCTAAATCCGGCCAATAAAAATGCTCGAGAGATAGCTCTTTTACATTAAATATTTTTCCAACAGGGGCATCCTTAAACCATGGAAAATCATCATAAGACATGAAAAGCTCTTTATCTCCTGCAAGCAGCCATATCCCATGATTCGAAATATTAGTTACTTCCACTTCCGAAATGTTTTCTCCAAGCGATTGTAAGCTCATCATAATGTGCCTCTACAATTTTTTCTATTTTCTTAATTTTTAAACGTGACAATTGAAAATTGTTCGCCAATTCAATTTCCGGTTGCAACCAAAACTTTGCCTCTCCATCTCCACAATAAACATGGACGTGCATACGAGATTCTTCACGTGAAAAGAAAAAAAACCGGAAACCTTTTTCATGAAATACTGTTGGACTCATTGCTTCCCCTCTTCCTCACCCAATTGTCCAAAGAGTTCCTTCAGCAGTGTCCTCAATAAGAATATTCATATCGAGCAGCTCCTGCCTGATCTTATCGGCACGGGCCCAGTCCTTCTCTTTTCTGGCAGTGCTCCTTTCCAGAACCATTTTATCAATCAAATCAGAATCAATGGAACCTTTCTCTATCCCGGATAATTTTTTGGCAGCAAAATAAACAGACGGTGATTCAGTCAAAATTCCAAGAATATTACCTATTCTTAAAATATCTTCATATCCCTTTTTTATTATCTGCATACTTTCTGAAGAAATATTTTTATTATTGAGCCTTCGGTTTATGCTTTTTACGGAATCGAATATAATTCCTATAGCTTGCGCTGAATTAAAATCATCGTCCATGGCTTCAGCAAAACGTACCCAAATATCTCCTTGTCCCGATTTTCCCGCAGCAGCCTCTTTCTCACGGCCTGATCCCGTTGCTTTCTCTATCCGTTCCAGCAGGGCATAAATCTTGTCCAGACCCAATTCAGCCTCTTTAAGGAACTGGTCTGTAAAATCAACCGGGCTGCGATAATGTTTGGAAAGTAAAAAGAGCCTGACTACTTCAGGATGATACTCTTTGAGAACATCCTTGATCATTAAAAAATTCCCAAGTGACTTGGACATCTTTTCCTGATTTATATTTACAAACCCATTATGAATCCAAAACCTGACAAATGGCTTGCCGGAAGCCGATTCCGACTGCGCAATCTCATTTTCGTGATGAGGAAAAATCAAATCCTTGCCTCCGCCGTGAATATCCAGGGTATCACCAAGATACTCGCTGCTCATGGCTGAACACTCAATGTGCCAGCCCGGTCTCCCCTTCCCCCATGGGCTCTCCCAGCAAGGTTCATCAGGCTTTGCCGATTTCCAGAGTGCAAAATCGAAAGGATTTTTTTTCCTTTGATCTACCTTAATCCTGGCACCGGCCATCATATCCTCCAGTTTTCGTCCTGAAAGCCGGCCATACCCTTGAAAAGAGTTCACGGAAAAATAGACATCACCGTCAACCTGGTAGGCAATTCCCTTGCTGATAAGCTTTTCTATCAAAGTAACTATCTGATCAATATGTTCCGTGGCTTTAGGTTCTATTGTCGCCCGCTCAACATTAAGGGCGTCCATGTCATCGTAAAATTCCTGAATATATTTTTCTGCCAATTCAGATGAATTAATCCCGAGTTCATTAGCCCTGTTTATTATTTTATCATCAACATCGGTAAAGTTCCTGACATAGGTCACCTCAAAACCGATGGCTTTTAAATAGCGAAAAATTACGTCAAACACGACAACAGACCTGGCATGGCCTATATGGCATGAATCATAAACAGTCGGGCCGCACACATACATATACACTTTGCCTTCAATCAAAGGCTTAAAAATTTCTTTTTTCCTGCTTAACGTATTATAAATATGAAGAGTCATCTATTATTCCAGTTATTCTATCAAGACCACGCACATAGCTCCGATACCTTCGCCTCTTCCTATGAAACCAAGGCCTTCGGTGGTGGTAGCCTTTATGTTAATATTTTCCGGTTCAATTCCGGTTGCTTTGGCAATATTCTTTATCATTTCCTCTTTATAAGGAAAAATTTTTGGTGCCTCTGCCAATATAACAGTATCCAGATTAACCACTGCAAAGCCTTTATCGGCTACCATGGAGCAGGTTTCGCGCAGCAGCTTCATGCTGGAAATACCTTTATATTTTATATTACTATCAGGAAAAAGCAAGCCAATATCTCCCAGACCGGCAGCTCCCAGCAATGCGTCACAAACTGCATGCAAGAGTACATCCGCATCCGAATGCCCGAGCAGTCCCTTTTTAAACGGGATTGTCACCCCTCCCAAAATAAGCTTGCGTCCCTTAACAAGCCTGTGAACATCATATCCGTTTCCTATACGCATAGTTTAATTGTGAGCCTGTTTTTTTTTGGCTTTCAGGATGTTTCTATAAATTGATTCATTGATACAGCTAAATCACGAAAATTTTTGAGTATTTTTTTGTCCTCAGTTATCAGCGAGATATCAAGGTCTTTTGCTAAACTAACAAACTCACAATCATATGCAGAGCAACCACTTGAATGTGATAAACTTAATACTTGCACAGAATTTATTTCATATTCGTTTTCTTTTAACAGTTCTTCTGCAAACTCAAATATTTCAATTGCCTCGGATAGCATAATTATATTTTTTCTAATATAAAAAGTCAGAACATTTCTAAATTCACTTCTCCACAAGAATGGTGCAGACCATACAGGATCCTTTTTAAATACTTGCTCAGCAATAGGTGAATAGTCAGAGTTAAGGTAAAAATAGCTTATAATGTTAGTATCAACAATAATCATGGACGTCCACGTTCCTTAGCTTTTTGTAAAATAGTATCAGTAAGAAGGAATTTTTTTGTTTTTTCTCTAGAACGTTTAGCTAAGGCTAAGTGTTGGTCAGGATTGAATGATTTACTTATTGTTCCTTTTTCTATTAAACAAATAATTTCGCTATTAATGCTTCTGTGATGATTGTTTGCCACATGTTTGAGGCTTTTGTACACGTGATCCGGAATATTTTTAACCGTTATGCTTGGCATATTAACCTCACTATTTTTAGTTTCTAAATGGTGTCAATATGGTTGTTCAAACAAAAATTGTCAAGAAAAAATATTGATTTTTATGTCACATGTAATTTTTGCCAGTTTTATAGTTTTTTTGTATGAAATTTTTTTAGCTCCTCTGCAAATATAACAGTATCCAGATTAATCACTGCAAAGCCTTTATCTGCTACCATGGAACATGGTTTCGCGCAGCAGCTTTATGCTGGAAACACCCTTATATTTTATATCCGTATCAGGAAAAAGCAAGCCAATATCTCCCAGACCGGCAGCTCCCAGCAAAGCGTCACAAACTGCATGCAATAGCACATCCGCATCCGAATGCCCGAGCAGTCCCTTTTCAAACGGGATTGTCACCCCTCCCAAAACAAGCTTGCGTCCCTTAACAAGCCTGTGAACATCATATCCGTTTTCTATACGCATGGTTAATTTATATTGTTAAAACTTGATCATCGAGTAATAGTTGTGTTTACCGATTCAACCTTAACATAAAGAATTGATATTTTCAGTCTATTTCACCGCTTCCGACATTAGACCCCCAAATCCGTTATAATCAGCATAAATCAAGTTTAGAAAAAATATTATTTTTTTATTTCAACAACTTATCATATCCAGCATGAGTCCCAATCCAGAACCATAACAACACATCATCCATTTCGATGGCAACTGCACGATGCTTCTTCC
>JAGGWL010000049.1 GCA_021157555.1 Deltaproteobacteria bacterium
ATAATAAGGAGACTTCTATGAAGCTTAAACTTTTTGTTATATTAATAACGTTATTACTCAGTACTGCGGCTGTATTTGCAGAATTTTACAAGTATGTTGACAAGGAAGGCAATATTCTTTTTACTGATAATTTAAGCGAAGTTCCTCAAAATCAAAGACCTGTGGTTGCAGAATATGATGAGACTAAAAATCAAACCGATGAGTCTAAAAAATCAGGATATGCTAAAGAGACTGCAGAAAATCAGCCTGAAGAAGAGTCCGTTGATAATACAAACAATGACCCTGTTGTAGATTTTAACAATAGAAAAAAAGCATTGGAACAAGAGCATATTCTTATGGAAAAGGAGAATGCAGAACTTGCGAACATTAAAAAAAATCTTAAAACCAAAGCGCAGATAGAAAGCTATAATAAAAAGGTTTTATCAATGAATGAGAAGATCAAAAATTTTACAAAAAACAGGACAAAATTGAATACAGAAATAGAAGAATACAATAAATCAATACAAACGGATAAAAAAGAAAAAAAAGATAATGACGCAAGAGCCGATGACTAACGGATTGACTTTATCAAGACTTGTTAAAAGGATTGCTTTTTTGGACAGGGATGGTGTTATAAATCATGATTCATCGGACTATATAAAAAGCTGGTCTGAATTTCATTTTTTGCCTGGCAGCATAGAGGCTGTTAAGCGTCTGACGCTAAACGGATTTCTTGTTTTTTTGATAACAAACCAGTCTGCAGTAAGCAGAGGCATGATATCTCAAAAAGGTCTTGAATATATTCACAGCCGTATGATGAAGGAAATTGAAAAAGGTGGCGGGCATATCAAGGATATTTTTTACTGTCCTCATCTTTCTGAAGACAATTGTACATGCCGCAAACCTGAACCGGGTCTAATTTATATGGCTCAAAAAGCATACAACCTTGACATTTCTTCCGCCGTGATGGTAGGCGACAGTTCCAAAGATATTGAATGTGCTGTTAATGCCGGATGTGGAATGGCTGTTCTGGTTAAAACCGGCAACGGAAATAAAGCTGAAGAAAATCTTAAAGAAAAAAATATCCGACCGAATTTTATAGCAAATGATTTATACCATGCCGTCAACTGGATTATCCCCCATTATTGAGGAACGGTGTTAGGTTTTAAGTGTTAATGAACAGAGGCGCAATACCTAAAACTGAGCATCTAAAACTTAAAACATCTTGTTTTATCTTGATTAGTTAAAGCATTAAATATGACATCTCTGGCCGGACATATAGAATATATTTATTACCTATTGCAACACAGAAAATCATTATACAATTGCAAAATTCAGAACCGAAAAGATTAATAATCTTGTAACCATCATAGGTTTTCTGCCTTGTGTTAATCCCGGAGAAGCTCTGGAGATAAAAGGTTCATGGGAAACAAATTCCAGATATGGTGAACAGTTCCGAATAGAAAGCTTTGATGTTACACTTCCGGTAACAATTGACGGTATTAGAAAATATCTTAAATCAGGCATGATAAAGGGGATCGGCTCTGCTCTGGTCGAGAGTCTGGTCAGCCGGTTTGGAGAGGATACCCTTAATATAATAGAAAAAACCCCTGAGAAACTGCTCGAAATTGACGGAATAGGGAAACAAAAGACAGAAAGCATAGACAGGGCATGGAAAAAACACCATGCAATACGAAGTCTGATGCTTTTTCTTGCTGAGCATGGCTTAAATGCATCATTAAGTGCTATGATTTTAAAGGAATATGGGCGGAATGCGGAAGATATTATCCGTAAAAATCCATATTGTATGGCAACCGAAATTGATGGGATAGATTTCCATGCCGCTGATCTAATGGCCATAAAATTTGCTATTCCTGCCAACGCTCCGGAAAGGATTAAAGCTTCTATACTTTATCTTATTGAAAGGGCGATAAAAAATGGCGATGTTTTTATTTTTGAGGAGAAGTTAATAAAGGGTTGCAGCAAGCTTACAGGCCTTGAATCTGCTTTAATAAATGACAGTATAGCAGAGCTTGAAGAATCAGGGGATATTATTATTGATGAACTAATTAAAAATCCTGATTGCCGGGCAGTCTATTCAAAAATAATTTACCAGGCAGAAAAAGGTGTTTCCGAAAAGCTTAAAGCACTTTTATCCGTTCCTGTGATGTCTCAGGATATCAGTCAGGAAAAAATAACAAAAGAAGCACTTAAAAGACTTGCCATAAATCTTTCGCAGGAACAATTGACAATAATTGAAGGGATTATTGCCCACAGGGTTGCTGTAATCACTGGAGGACCTGGAACCGGCAAGACTACTATAATCCGCGCTATAACCGCTGTTTTTGAAATCCTTGAAAAAAAAATTCTACTTGCCGCCCCAACCGGCCGGGCTGCAAGACGTTTATCGGAAGTTACCAGCAAAAAGGCGGCTACCATACACAAGATGCTGTGTTACAATCAGTTGGATGAATGTTTTGAAAAAAATCGGGATAATCCTCTGGAAGCAGACGTGCTAATTATAGATGAAGCTTCCATGGTAGATGTATTATTGATGTTTCATCTTATTGACGCAATCCCTTTAACTTCAGTCCTGATAATGGTTGGTGATATTTTTCAGTTGCCGTCAATAGGGCCTGGCAATATTCTTTCCGATATAATTAAATCCGGGAGAATTAAAACATTTGAACTAAAAAAAATTTTCAGGCAGGCCAGGGAAAGCCAAATAATTATTAATGCACATAATATTCGCAATGGCAAGCAGCCTGATCTAAAAGCCATAGATGGTC
>JAGGWL010000255.1 GCA_021157555.1 Deltaproteobacteria bacterium
ATTTTATCAATGATAAACGTCGCCTCTCTTATTTGGGCGCTGCCTATAACCGAATCTATCGTGGACAAAGTATATTAATTGAAGGGGATTACGGCGTGGGGAAAACCCGCTTTTTAAAATTATTACGCCCCAAAAAACTTCCTAAATTTTAAAGTTTTATGTATTATCTTAATATGTTGATGTGGCCCGACCCCCATTCCAACATTCCCTATACCAATATGATTTTCTATTGGATTAAATCCATTTTAATGATATATGCAAAATTAATTTAAAAAAACAGGTACTATGGTCTGTTAATGAAGCGACGTCATTTATTAAAACATCTGAAAAACAATGGAGCATATTTTCTACGTGAGGGAAGTAGGCACAGCATCTTTAAAAAAGGACAAAATAAAACTCAAATCCCACGGCACAATGAAATTGTGGATGAATTGGCACGCAAAATTTGCAAAGACCTTAATATACCATTTGTGAGGTAATGTTATGAAATATAGAGCAATAATCAAGAAATCTGATGATTGGTGGATCGGATGGCTTATTGATCTTCCCGGCGTAAATGCGCAGGAAAAGACTAAACAGAAACTAATAGAATCATTGAAGTCCGGTGCTATAGAAATGTTACTTACAGAGGTCCCTTTTGAACCTGACACTCAAATGACAACAATAGAAGTGCCGGAAACAGTATGGGGTGAAGCGATTATTTAATTCTCGTCGACTCTTCCATCTCTGTTTAAACAGAGCAGCTTACTGTTAGCTATCATCTCCTGTTTCCTCCTCGCTTCCTATCCTTGTAGTCTTTTCAACGAATAACTTCCATCCAGTCCGGCAATCGGCTAAGGAACGTATTCTTTAATATTAATCGTCAGGCACTTTCTGCACTAATCTTCCCCATTTCACGCTTATTTTATGCACGTTCTGCATCAACGTCCCACATTTTGGGATGGAAAAATGAAGGTTGAACTAAAGCTGATCGTTCTGTTTCAGGTTCTTTTTGTTCTAAAAAGCTTCTACAAAGTGCCAAAAGATCAAATTGCAAAGGGTATAACCGATCTTCTCAAATACAAAGGAATTGTCATTAAAAATAAAACGATGATTCGCCGTATGATGGAAATGTGGTACAATAAAAAATTGGATATTGTTGACTGCTATCTGATTGCCATATTGGAAAGTGATTCACAGAATCTACTTTATAGTTACGATCGCGATTTCGACAAGTTCAACATTAACCGAAAGGAGCCTTGATTTATTATCGCCAATTTACTGGTGTTTTTAAATGAATTTGATGCTTCCTCAGATAGCTCGAAATTTTAATCTCTCCGCTTCCCCCGATGAATCGGGATTCCTGTCTGCGTGCGTTGACGCACAGGCATGTCCGCTTCACTCAAACCAGCCTACTTTTATCTTTTCGTTTTCGTATACTCAGATGTTTCTTTTTTTTAACGCCGGGCATTGATCTTTTTATTAAAAACCTTTACAGAATTGGAAGAAAAAGTTATCGAACCGTGCAACATAAGGGACGTCTATTCTTTAATGAGTTGAACCGATAATGCAAAAAAACGTCCCGGAACTTCCCATTTAATCGACATATCAATATATCAAGGATATGTATTCTTTAATATTAACCATCAAGCACTTTCTGCTTGAACGCCACCATTCCGCTATAGCCATTCCGTGCTCTTTTCTTAAAAGTACGTTTTTGGCCATAAAAATGGCCATTTAAGGCCTTATCTGACGCTAAATTTTAACGTTTTAGCTATTACCTTAATATGTTGCTGTGGCCAGACCCCCTACCGACCACACTTAAAAAATTATCAGAGTTAACCTTTTTGAATTTTGTTACAACCAAGGTAATTACAAAGCTTTTTATTAATTTCCTGCAACTTTGCTTCTCCAATTGTTCCATAGAACTTAACGATAATAGAATCATTCAGTGTAAAAATCTTATCGTAGCGTACATAACTCGGTTTTGGCAGATAACCGGTCACCATAGATTTTACATCAATTCCAACCGCGCATTCTTTTGTCAAAACAGATGTAACAGCTAAGCATATAAAATCTCCCCGCCTATCCGGATTCGTAAGCACAAGCACAGGACGTCTCTTCCTGGTAGACAGGTCAGTAAATGGGAAAGGAATGCCTATAATTTCACCGGGTTTACAGAGCATCCCATACCTCATCTTCCTTGTTATTCCAAATATGATCCATTACAGTTGCTTGAGCCTGTTTTAAATAATCCATCTGCATATCTTTTGTTTCATACCTTGTTTTTATAAAGCTGATAAAATCCAAGGCCTCTCGGGCCAAAGGCTCCGGCAAATGTTGCACTTCTCGGCAAATTTCTTCGATAATATTCATTATAAAACTCTCCATTTTTTAAGCGAAAAAAAAGTTTTTCCTACGGGGGTGGGGGTCGGACCACGCTATCTTATTAATATTTATTGATTATTGCTCCAAAAACAGGTATTTTTTGTTTTTAACTCGCTATTTTCCGGGGTAAAATCACTATTGTAAGAAACCTGTGCTTCACGAAGATGATATAATTCTCCCGACTCCCCAACCTTTCGACCCTTTGCCCGAATGCCGAGCTTCTCTTTTATTGATTCTACAAAACTTTTACTTCCAACAGCGATGCTTTGAGACCATTTGGTTTCTCTGACATATTTTTTTTCCTTGAGGATTTCTTCAACCCATTTTTTGTGAGAGTTTCTGAGTTCGTCAAGTGTTGATATATGCAGAAGTTCCATCAAACTCTTGTAATCAATTAATGC
>JAGGWL010000079.1 GCA_021157555.1 Deltaproteobacteria bacterium
CAACGTCTGACTCCGGTCGGTGTCCCGATAATCGTTGCAGTACCATTAATAGATGGCGAATCAGTCACCACAAATGGAATATCGGTTAAAAATAAAACCGCCCTGATCAACATGGGATCAAATACTAAAACTGTGCAATGGAGTTCTACCCTGGCCATAGCGCCTGAAATAACTTTAACAGCACCGGAATCTGTTCCATGGACAGAGTCATGGATTTTAGATGCAAGTCCAATATGGCACTGTGATCTTTCAGGAATTCCTGTTATTCATCACCAGAATGTATCGGGAACATGGGGACCGGAGTGGCGGCCATGGCCTGGAGAAGAAATAACGATTAAAATATCACGCCCGGAGGCCATACCAGGAAGGATGGTTACCATTGATAAGGCAGTTCTTGATCTAACCCCGGGACGTCGGTTTGACAAGGCCGAGCTTCTCCTTCAAATAAGAACAAGCAAAGGCGGCCAGCATACAATAACCCTTCCTGAAGAAGCATCCTTGCAGCTCGTAAAGATCAATAATAAAAGTCAGCCGGTAAGACAGGTTGGGCAGCAAGTTACCGTTCCGCTGAAACCCGGTCTCCAAAAAATTTATTATGAATGGCATCAGCCTGCCAAATCATTAATATTGCTTAAAAGCCCTATTATAAAAACAGGTGACCAGGCGGTCAATGCCGAAATAAGGTTCAAAATGCCGCACAACCGATGGATATTATGGACTCATGGGCCAATGCTTGGGCCTGCAGTTCTATTCTGGAGCTATATTTTTATTGTTGTTCTCTTTTCCCTTGCTCTTGGAAGAATAACCTTAACGCCCCTGAAAACAAGTCAATGGTTTTTACTGGGGCTGGGCTTGACCCAGGTACCGGCCTTTATTGCAGTGCTGATTACTGGCTGGCTTATAGTTCTGGGATTGCGGAAAAAATATTTCCATAATAACTGGTTCAAGTTTAATTTGATACAAATTCTTATAGTCTGTTTTACTGCATTTGCTTTGTCCGGTTTATATATGGCAATCAAAAATGGTCTGCTTGGTATTCCTGATATGCAAATCTGCGGAAATAATTCAAACAGCTTTAATTTACACTGGACGCAGGACAGAATCGGTGCTTTTATGCCGTCTCCATGGGTTATTTCTCTCCCATTGATGGTCTATCACATCCTGATGCTTATCTGGTCACTCTGGCTTGCGTTTTCTCTGCTGAAATGGCTCCGATGGGGATGGGACTGTTTTTCTGAAGGGGGTATTTGGAAAAAAACAGCTTTCAGGAGAAAAAAACCAGCCATGACAAATAAAGAAACAAGTGAGAGTAATAATCATAATTGACGCGCAAACCAGTTTCAACCCTGGTTCCCATACTACAACGTGGGAATCAGACAAAAATTCAAAATATTGCTTGATAACTGTTGTGGCTTGTGGAAGTTATTTCATGCCCGTTCCCAACTTTATGAAACAGTTTTATGAAAGGAAAAAAGAATGAAAAAAGAAGATTACCGAAATCAAGCACTTAAAATTTTTCCATGGGTCTGTGCAAAATGCGGCCGGGAGTTTTCCGGCAAAAAGCTGCGTGAACTGACTGTCCATCACAGAGACCATAACCACAGCAACAATCCACTCGACGGCAGCAACTGGGAGTTGCTGTGCATCTACTGCCATGACAACGAGCACTCTCGTCTCCTGGAAGCCGAATGGCAGAACACTCAAGAATCGGATAACGAAAGAAAATCGGCGGCCATAAACACCCCTTTTGCAGACCTTATGAAACTGTTACGTGTGTCTGATCAGCAAAAAGGAAAGGACGAATTAGAATGATTGACAAGTTATTAATAACATGGTCTTTATGGAAACCTTCCCGGTTTTAAAAATAGAGATTCAATTTATTAAGTTCTTTAATCTGATCCCTTAGCTCTGCCGCTCTTTCAAATGCAAGCTCCTTTGCGGCCTGTGCCATCTCTTTTTTTAGTTGTTTTATTATGACGTCAATATTTTTTATTGAGCCATTTTCTTTTTTCCCATAAGCAGCCAGGCTTTCTGCAACCCGGGCCGCAGGCAGCTCATCCGATTCATACATATAATCAAAAACAGAATTCATGTTTTTAATAATTGTTTGCGGAACGATATCATATTGTTCGTTGTAGGCTTCCTGAATTTTTCTACGCCGGCCAGTCTCATTGATGGCCTGGTTCATTGATTTTGTAACCTTATCCGCATACATGATAACCCTGCCGCAAACATTTCTTGCTGCCCTGCCGCAGGTTTGTATCAGCGATCTGGCAGAGCGTAAAAAACCTTCTTTATCAGCATCCAGAATAGCAACCAGTGCAACTTCAGGGATGTCAAGTCCTTCACGCAGCAAATTTATACCGACAAGTACATCAAATTTATTCGCCCTGAGATCTCTGATAATTTCCACACGTTCCAGAGTTTTTACATCGGAATGTAAGTAACGGACTCTTACTCCAAGATCGGAATAATACTCTGTTAAATCTTCAGCCATCCGTTTTGTCAAGGTCGTTACAAGAACTTTTTCTTTTTTTTTAACACAAGCTGTGACCTCTTCCAAAAGATCGTCAACCTGGTTCCCGGCCTTGCGAACATCAATTTTTGGATCCAGAAGTCCGGTTGGCCTTACAACCTGCTCCACTACAGAATGGTTTACTTTTTCAAGCTCATAATCAGCAGGAGTTGCCGATATATATATTGTATGTTTGATTTCGGACTCGAATTCCTCAAATTTAAGCGGCCTGTTATCCATGGCGGAGGGAAGCCGGAAGCCGTATCTGACCAGAGTCTCCTTGCGCGACCGATCACCCTTGTACATCGCTCTAACCTGGGGCACAGAAATATGACTTTCATCAATGCACACTAAAAAGTCATCAGGCAGGTAATCAAGAAGTGTTGGGGGATGTTCCCCTCTTGATCGTCCGGTCAAATGGCGAGAATAATTTTCGATACCGTTGCAGTAACCAATCTCACGCATCATCTCAAGATCAAAATCGGTTTTTTCTTCTATTCTCTGAGCTTCAATAAGCATATCTTCTTTTCTA
>JAGGWL010000365.1 GCA_021157555.1 Deltaproteobacteria bacterium
ACAATATGTTAAGTTTTTATTGTTTTAAATTGCAATATTGTCGATTTATTGGATAACATGTTGGAATATTTGACACTCACAGATATTAATGTCCATCTGGATTTTTATGGAAAACTAATTTAAAAATATTTTTTTGTTGACACAACCTTTGGTTTATATGTAATCGGTATTAACCTGCAAGTATAGTGGTTTTTAGTGGAGTTTTTTAGAGCATTCTATGTTTCGTAGCAGTTCCTTTCATACAATTGATACCAAGGGCCGGATTATTATGCCGGTTAGATTCCGGAGTCTTATTCAGGCTGGCGGAGGTAATGGTGTTATGGTTTCCAGAATGGATAATGGCTTGGTGGCATATCCATTTGATGAATGGAGCAGAATAGAGAAGAATATTATGTCAGCGCCTCAAAAGGATGAATTGATGCGCAGATTTATAAGGGTTTTTATCGGTTCGGCTGCTGAATGTTTTTGTGACAAACAGGATCGTATCCTGATTCCTCCGCCTTTACGACATTACGCCGGACTTGAAAAGGAGATTGTACTTCTAGGCGTACTCACACATTTTGAGATTAGATCCAGGGAAAACTGGGATAAAGAAAGTATACAGCAGGAAGAGGATATGGAGAATGGGGAGGTGGGTGCTGAAATCGCAAAATTGCTCATCTGATCCTTTATTATATCATCATATTTCAGTTATGCCGGCCGAGGTTTTATATTACCTTGACTGCAAGCCGGGAAAAGTTTTTGTGGATTGTACACTTGGAGGTTCCGGCCATGCTGCCGCGATTTTAAAGAGAATCACTCCTGGTGGACTCTTGATCGGAATAGATCAGGATATAGATGCGATAGAGAATGCGAAAAGAGTTTTGAAACCATTTGAGTCGAATATCCGGCTTTTTAATGATAATTTTATTAATCTACCTTCAATTCTTTCACAATTGAATATTTCCTCAGTTGACGGGATTTTTCTGGATCTTGGCCTTTCACTTCACCAACTTAAAGCAAGCGGCAGAGGGTTTAGTTTTAACAAAGATGAACCATTGGATATGCGGATGGATATCAGATCGAAAATTAAAGCTGAAGAATTGGTTAATAAATATGGAGAAAAGGAACTCGCCAGAATTTTCAGAGAATATGGTGATGAGCATTGGGCGTATTATATAGCAAGAAAGATAGTACAGGAGAGAAAACAGGAAACTATCAGAACAAGCAAACGACTATCCGATATCATAAAAAGTGCGATTCCTCGAAAAAAATTATTTAAGTATAAAATTCATCCTGCTACTCGTGTATTTATGGCTTTAAGAATTGCTGTTAATAAGGAACTCGAACGGTTTGAGCTGTTTATGAATAATGTTCCGGATATATTAAACCCAAAAGGCAGAATTTGCATTTTATCCTTTCATTCTCATGAAGACCGAATTGCTAAAAAGAGTTTTCAAGCTATGGCCAGGGGATGTATCTGTCCGCCTGATTTCCCTCAATGCGTATGTAACAGGAAAAAGCTGATACGAATCCTGACTAAAAAAATTGTACGGCCGTCCGAAAGTGAGGTTGCCGAAAATCCCATGGCAAGAAGCGCCAAACTCAGGGCTGCAGAAAAGATATAAAACCATCCGTTTGCTTCGTTTTCACGCTGGAGCATAAGAAGGAAGTAAACTGAACAATGAAGACTGCCGATTCTTTCATGAAAAAGAAACAAAAAAAGAAAAAGGATGCTGCGCAAGAGGCGCGAAACGGGATATATTTAATACTGCTGGGTGTTTTTGTACTAGAATTTTTTTTTTTGCATGGTGCCGTGTTCAGTACGTAAAAACCGGATACGATATTTTCAGAGAAACAGCAAAGTATCAAAAACTTTTATCATTGCAGCGTAATTTCAAAATTGAACTTGCGAGACTTAAATCTCCTGAACGATTAGCGAAAATTGCAAGGAGCCGGTTGGGGCTTGCAGCCCCGGAAACTGGACAGACAATAATTATTCCATGAAAACAGAGTATGTAAAATATATTAAATTACGTACACTTCTGATAGGATTTGTCCTTAGTCTTGGTTTTATTACTATCGGAGGTCGAGCCGTATATCTACAGGTTTTCTGTGAAAACTGGCTTTCCCAAAAGGCTTCTGATCAATATGAAATGCCGGTCAGATCGCTTGGAAACAGGGGCACTATTTACGATGCAAACCATAATGAACTGGCTGTAAGCACTTCTGTTACCTCAATAGCTGCATATCCTGGACAAATTGATAATCCTGCGACTGCGGCTGTAAAGCTTTCTAAAATATTAAGGATTGGTAAAACAGGTCTAAGAAAAAAACTTTCTTCAAACAGGAAATTTGTATGGATTAAACGTCAGGTAACACCAGGGGATGAAGAGAAAGTCAGAGACCTTAAACTTAATGGGATTGATTTTATTCCGGAGCAAAACAGATTTTATACAGGTAAAACCCTTGCAGCACAGTTGCTTGGTTTTTCAGGCATAGATGGTCACGGCCTGGAAGGGATTGAGTTTTATTATGATAAATATCTTAAAGGTAATGATGACAGTCGCACTGTTTTCAGGGATGCTTTTGGATCTGTTTTTGCTGCGGATGAGGTTAAAGACGATTATAACGGGAAGAATCTAATCCTGACAATTGACAGTAGAATACAGTATATAACAGAAAAAGCACTTAAGGATGCTGTTAATGAATTTAATGCAGTGTCAGGCATCGCCATAGTCATGGTTCCACAAACAGGTGCAATCCTTTCTCTGGCGCATTTCCCTTTTTTTAACCCGAATGCGTTTAATAAATTCGACAGGGAAAAATGGAGAAACCGGGCAATCACGGATTCGTTTGAGCCAGGTTCCACAATGAAAATTTTCAGCGCTGCTGCGGCAATAGAATCAGGCAAATGTACGCCGGATTCTATTTTTTTCTGTGAAAATGGAAAATATAGAATAGGTAGAAACATTATACATGATACCCACCCTCACGGGTGGCTTTCTTTGCAGCATATAATAAAGTATTCCAGCAATATTGGAGCTGTGAAAGTAGGCGAAACGATTGGCCCGGAGGTTTTGTACAATAGCCTTCGCAAGTTCGGTTTTAAAGAGCGTACTGGAATAGATTGTCCTGGAGAAACAAGCGGAAGCCTTCTTGACTATAAAAGATGGACAAAAATTGATGCGGGTGCCATCTCTTTTGGACAGGGTATTTCAGCTTCGGCCATTCAATTGATTAGTGCGGCATCTGCAATTGCCAATAACGGAATATTGATGAAACCCTATTTAGTACAAGCTGTTACAGACCATAACGGGCGAGTGATAAAGAGTATAAAGCCAAAAGAAAAAAGAAGAGTTGTTTCACCAAAAACAGCCAAAAGTGTAATAAAAATGATGCAGTCGGTTGTCAGCGAAAAAGGAACCGGCATAAATGCTGCTATTAATGGCTATTCTGTTTGCGGAAAAACCGGAACCGCACAAAAAATTGATGACACGGGAAAATATGCCAAGGGAAAATATACGGCATCATTTATCGGGTTTGTACCGGCGGAAAAACCCAGGGCAGTTATTCTGGTTATAATAGATGAACCGCATGGCAATCATTACGGCGGCATTGTTGCAGCTCCGGTCTTCAAAAAAATTGCAATAAAGACTCTTGATTATATGAATATGCCTCAGGGAGAGGTACCTGATGTTAGATGTCAGGTGTCTGGCGACAGGTGCCAGGGATAGATATATGAAGCTTCATGATTTATTGAAATTAATTCAGCCAAAAAAGATTTATTCTAAAGGCGGTTTTTGGCATGAAGTGGAGATATCTTCCATTCACTACCGGGCGCAGGAGGTATTGCCAGGAGGGCTTTTTGTGGCTGTGAAAGGCATTGCTGCTGATGGACACGATTTTATAGATATGGCGCTTGCCAGGGGTGCAAAAGCGATTGTTACGCAAAAGCCGCTTGATGCGGATTCGATAATAATTGAAGTCGAGAACACAAGAAGAGCGCTGGCTCAAATTTCATCCGAATTTTATCATAATCCGTCTAAAAAACTGGTGCTCATAGGTATTACAGGCACAAACGGCAAAACAACAACAGCCTGTTTAATAGAGAGTATTTTAAAAAAGGCAGGAATCAGAGCCGGTGTTATAGGGACAATTAATTACCGATATGCAGGTAAAGTTTTTAATAATCCCATGACAACTCCTGAATCGGCGGATCTTCAGAAAATCTTTGCGGAAATGTTGGAACATGGAATAACGCATATAGTGCTGGAGGTTTCATCACATGCCATCGAACTTAACAGAGTTGATTGCTGTAATTTTGACATAGGGGTTTTTACAAACATTACCCAGGATCATCTTGATTTTCATGGGAATATGGAGACCTATTGGACATGTAAAAAAAGATTTTTTACGGAGATTCTTAAGCCTGGCAATGGTGATACAAAAAGAACTGCAGTATTGAATTGCGATAACAAATATGGTCGGGAGCTTTTTGAAGAATTGCCGGGGAATAATATTTCGACAGGTAATTCAAACAATAATATGATTTATCCTGAAGTCTTAAAACAGGATCTGACCGGCATGGAAGGCACTTTTTTTTCTCCTGAAGGTAATTACAAAATTAAATCATCACTGGCAGGTCAATATAACGTGGAGAATCTGCTGTGTGCTGCCGGAACCGGCTTTGCCCTTTCTATTCGTACGGATATTATCGCGTCCGGCCTTGAAAAAGTAAAAAGAGTGCCTGGGCGTCTTGAAAGAATTGATAATGATTTTCAGAGATTTGTATATGTCGATTATGCGCATACCCCTGATGCGCTTAAAAATGTGCTTTTAACATTAAAAAGCCTGACAAAAAAAAAATTGATTTGTTTATTCGGATGCGGAGGTGACCGGGATAAAACAAAGCGGCCATTAATGGGTGAGATAGCGGCCGAATTATCAGATCTTCTTATTATAACTTCCGACAATCCACGAACAGAGCATCCTTTGGATATAATAAACCAGATTCTTGCGGGTATTGGCAAAGAATCTTCTCTCAGGATTAACGAGTCGGAACTTAATAAAGGCCGCTGGAGATTGCCTGATGGTATTAAAGGATCTTTAGTTGAACCTGATCGGGAAAAAGCGATTTTTTTATCCATAAAAGCCTCCTTGCCTGGCGATACAATTATAATAGCCGGAAAAGGCCATGAGACCTATCAGATCATCGGAGATAAAAGACTATCGTTTGATGATCGTGAAGTTGCTAAAGCCGCATTAAGGGATATCAGATGGTAAAACCAGTTACATGGCATTCTTCCCATATTATTGAAGCTGTGCGTGGTGAACTTTTATACGGAGATCCTGAATACTCATTTGCTGGGATTTCAATAGATTCCCGCACTATCTCCCAGGGCGATCTTTTTGTTGCTATAAAGGGACAAAATTATGATGGCCATGATTTTATAGCAGATGCAGTAGAGAACGGGGCAGCAGGATTGCTGCTCAGTAAAAGTGAATTGGCAGGTGGTTGTTATAAAAAATGGACAAAAAAGGGTATTGTATGCTTTGCAGCGGAGAATACCGTAGTTGCCCTTGGTGATCTGGCCGCATTTAATCGCAAACGGACGGGCGTTTCTGTTGTGGCAATAACAGGCTCCAACGGCAAAACAACAACAAAAGAAATGACAGCTTTGCTTCTGTCCCGGCGTTTTGACACACTTGCTACAAAAGGAAATTATAACAATGAAATCGGGCTCCCTTTAACAATGTTCAGGCTTACCGCGTCACATAAATGGGCGGTACTGGAACTTGGAATGAGTAAACCTGGTGAAATTGGCAGACTTGCCGAAATATGCAGGCCGGATATAGGTGTTATTACCAATATTGGAACTGCTCATCTTGAGGGATTTGATTCAATCGAAGGTATTGCTCGCGCCAAAGGGGAGCTGCTTGAACATATCGGGAAGAACGGAACAGCGGTTCTCAATGCTGATGATCCAAGGCTTCTCGTTTTGGCAGATAAGGTACAAAATGATCTGCTTTTTTTCGGGTTTAATGAAAAGGCCGAAGTCAGGGCAAAAAACATTAAACAGGAGGCATTCGGTCTTTCTTTTAGCTTGCTGCTTCCCGGTGAAAGCATTTCTGTTAAATTAAAAGCTCACAGTCCTGTTTTTGTATCAAATGCTTTGGCCGCCGCGGCCACAGGCCATCTTGCCGGATTAAATGCAGGGGAGATAAAATCGGGTCTGGAAAATTTTCAGCCTGTTATGGGGAGAATGGATATTATAAATACTAGAAGAGGATTCCATATTATTGATGATACTTATAATGCAAATCCCTGTTCAATGAAAGCCGCCATAAATGCTCTTCAAACTTTAAAAGGTCGGGAACGGGGAATTTTTGTAGCAGGGGATATGCTTGAACTGGGAAAAGACGCTGATTTGATTCATCAGGAAATTGGTGCTCTGGCCGCAGCCTGCGATATCTCAAGACTATATGTAACAGGTGTATTTGCGGATGACGTAGCCAAAGGCGCCAACAATAAGGGGTTGCAATCCGAAAAAATATTAAGCGGTTCAAAAGAGGAAATTCTTGATGATCTAGTAAACAGGGTTAAGCCTGGAGACTGGATTCTGGTAAAGGGTTCACGGGCAATGTGTATGGAAGATATCGTTAAAGGACTGAAAAACCAGGGTAACATAGATTGATTTATTATTTTTTATATCCGCTGCACACGTCCATATCTGCTTTTAATATATTCAGGTATATTACATTTCGGACAATATACGCTGGTATTACTGCTTTTTTGCTATGTTTTTTTCTTGGTCCATGGGTGATAAGAAGGCTGGAGAGCATGCAGGTTAAACAGTACATAAGAGAGGAAGGGCCTGACACACATTATAAAAAGGCCGGTACTCCCACCATGGGAGGAGTGCTGATTCTCTTGTCAATTACAATTGCAACGCTGCTTTGGGCAGATCTGGGTAATTCATATGTCTGGATTATCCTCATCTCTGTAACTGGATGCGGCATGATCGGATTTGCAGACGATTACCTGATGCAGGTGAAGCAACAGAGCATGGGGTTGAGCGCCAAAAAAAAGATAATAATGCAGATTATTTTAGCAGTGATTACAGGAATTCTTGTTTATTGGCGGCCTGATTTTTCCACATGCATCACAATTCCTTTTTTTAAGCATGTTTCACCTGACCTGGGCTGGGGGTACATTTTTTTTGTAGCCCTCGTCATAGTCTCAGCTTCAAATGCCGTAAATCTTACAGACGGCCTGGACGGTCTTGCCACAGGATCCGTGGTTATAGCAGCCGCGACATATATGATTTTTGCCTATGTGACAGGTCATGTTAAAATTGCAAATTATCTGCAGCTTAATTATGTAGCTGGCAGCGGGGAGATTGCCGTATTTTGTGGCGCAGTTGCAGGAGCAGGATTAGGTTTTTTGTGGTTTAATACCTATCCTGCCCGGATTTTTATGGGTGACACAGGTTCCCTTGCTCTTGGAGCCGCCATAGGCACTGCAGCGGTCATAACAAAACAGGAAATACTCCTTATAATAGTCGGCGGCCTTTTTGTAATCGAGGCCTTGTCTGTAATTTTTCAGGTTGGTTTTTTTAAGATATCCAATGGTAAACGTATCTTCAGAATGGCTCCTTTGCATCATCATTTTGAGTTAAAAGGTTGGCCAGAGCCTAAAATTATAGTGAGATTCTGGATTATAGCTATACTTCTTGCGCTTGTTTCAATGAGCAGTTTGAAGCTCAGATAAAATTTTATGAACCTTAAAAATAAAAAAGTCCTGGTGGTTGGTCTTGGCATTTCAGGATTAGCGGTTGCACGTTTTTTAAAAAAAAAGGGTGCTGTTGTGACAGTAACAGATATGGCAGGCGAAGAGAAACTCTTTGATTACGTCCGGGAAATTCGTACAATGGGCATTAGGCTGGAACTGGAGAGCCATAGTATCAAGACCTTTGAATCGGCGGAACTGATAGTTATCAGTCCCGGCGTGCCCCATACAATAAAACCGGTAAAAAAGGCAATTGCAAAAGGGATTCCGGTTATTGGAGAAATTGAGCTTGCTTCAAGGTTTATAGATGAACCTGTAATCGCCATCACCGGTACCAACGGCAAGACAACAACAACCAGACTTTTAGGGAAAATGCTTGAGGATTCGGGAATTAAAGTGTTTGTTGCCGGAAACATTGGAAACCCGTTGATTGAATATGTTGATACCAAAAAAAAGGCCGAAGTGCTTGTGGTTGAAGTAAGCAGTTTTCAACTTGATACAATAGATATGTTCAGACCTAAAATAGGTGTTTTACTGAATATTGCGGAAGATCATCTTGATCGGTATCCTGATTTTGCAGCATATGCAGCATCAAAAGGAAGGCTTTTTAAAAACCAGCAAAAGAGTGATATTGCGATATTAAACGATAAGGATTCTCTGGTTAGAGATGTGACCGAAAATATAAATTCCAAAAAAATTTATTTTTCAGAGCAAACCGTAGCCGGGTCAGGACTTGCGGCCCTCAATCTTTCAAATGAATATTTTGCTGCTTTCCACAATAAGGAGAACGCTTATGCGGCAGCTTTGGCGGCATTGGCAGGCGGAGGGAATCTTCATGGTATTCAGAAAGCTCTGGATACTTTTAAGGGTGATTCGCACAGGATTGAATATATTACTACGATAAATGATGTGATGTTTTATGATGATTCAAAGGCTACAAACATTGCAGCCGTGAAAAGGGCGCTCGAATCTTTTGATAAGCCGATCTCTCTGATTATGGGAGGACGTGACAAGGGAGGAGACTACCTGACTTTAAAAGGCACTGTTGAAAAGCATGTAAAGAAACTTGTTGTGATTGGTGAGGCAAAAGAAAAAATAATATCCGCGTTAGGTGGTAGTGTAAATGTGGAGCAGGCATCTACCATTGAGGAGGCGGTTTTGGCAGCTTATAAAGTTGCGGAATCCGGTGATGTGGTACTTCTTTCTCCCGCATGTTCAAGTTTTGATATGTTTAAAAGTTATAAAGAAAGAGGAAATAGATTTTGTATGGCAGCGAACAGCTTGTAACTCTATGCGTAACTCTTCAAACATAAACATGTAATGAAAGAAAGCAAAAAAAAAGAAAAAACTGTAAAATATGATCTTCACCTGCTTCTCCCAGTTCTTTTGCTGGTTGGATTGGGTTTTGCCATGATTTACAGCGCCAGTGCGGCAATTGCCATGAAAAATTTTGGAATAGACTATTTTTTTGTTAAAAAACAGATCTATTCTGCTTTGGCAGGCATCCTTGTTCTGATTTTTTGCAGTCATTTTCCATACAAATATTACAATATGTTGGCATATCCGTTCCTGATTGTTTCAATTGTAATGCTTGTGTTAATTCATTTTTCCGGTTTCGGATATTCTGCCGGCGGAGCCTTAAGGTGGCTTCGAGTTGGAAAATTGACATTTCAACCGTCTGAATTTGTACGTTTTGCCATGGTTATTTACCTGGCCTATTCAATGAATAAGAAAAAGGATGAACTAAAAAAATTTACAGTAGGGTGTGTCCCGCATTTTATTGTTTTTGCAATTTTTGCATTCTTGATTTTTATTCAACCTGATTTTGGTTCAATAGTTATTCTTGGTGCTATTACATGGATTATGCTTTTTGTCGGAGGTGTACGAATCTGGCATCTTTTAGGCTCTTTTATCGTACTCCTGCCTTTTTGTTGGTATATGATGATGGGGGCTGCATACAGAATAAGACGTTTGTTGAGTTTTCTTGATCCATGGCAATATAAGGCCGATGAAGGATATCAGATTGTTCATTCTCTTATGGCTTTTGGAACAGGAGGGATATGGGGGGCAGGAGTAGGCAAGGGTTATCAGAAACTTTTTTATCTTCCCGAATCTCACACGGACTTTATTTTTTCGGTGATTGGCGAGGAACTGGGGCTTGTAGGTGTAATTATCATAATATCTCTTTATGCAATTATTTTATGGCGTGGAATAATGATTGCCAGAAAAACGGAAGATCTTTTTGGCTCGTTTGTAGCCTGTGGGATTACAATCGCACTCGGTCTTCAGGTATCTGTTAATATGGGGGTTGCATTAGGGCTTCTTCCAACAAAGGGGATGGCTCTTCCGTTTTTAAGTTATGGCGGCACATCTCTTTTAATAAGCATGGCATCAATCGGAGTATTGCTGAACATCGAATCATCAGGAACGAGATAAGCAATGAAAAACAGGACAACATACTCACCTCGGATAGTGATTGCGGGCGGCGGAACAGGTGGTCATCTTTTCCCGGGCATAGCAATAGCTGAAGAATTTTTACGCAGAGATCCGGGAGCTTTGATCTTGTTTATTATCAGCGGTAATCCTTTTGAAATTTCGGTTCTCTCTGAAAAAAAATATGCTTATACTTGTATCAAGTCCCAGGGAATAAAGGGGCGCGGATTATTAAAACAGATAGCCGCTGTTGCAAAAATACCGCAAGGTATTTTGAGCTCGTTGAAAATATTGAAACGATTCAGGCCTGATATTGTGTTGGGGGTTGGCAGTTATTCATCCGGGCCGGTAGTTGCAGGTGCATGGCTGCTGGGAATCACCAAGGTACTTTGTGAGCAGAATATCCTGCCAGGGATTACAAACCGTTTTCTCTCATATTTTGCTGAAAGAATATATGTTTCTTTTCTAAATACGAGTTTGAGATGTTCCAAAAAAAAGATTTATTTTACAGGTAATCCTGTTCGCAGGGAGATGCTTGAATATGCCCTAAAGAATAAATCAGGGAATAAACCAGAGCAAAAAAAAGAAAACAGAAAAGATAAACAACAATTTACGGTCATGATCACCGGCGGGAGCCAGGGCGCTCACAGTATTAATCTGGCAATGGCTGATGCACTTGATCATATAAGGAATAAGGATAAATTTAATTTTATCCATCAAACAGGCACTGATGATGAAGAGATGATGCAAGCGATTTATAAAAGCCATGGTATCAGATGCACCGTTAAATCATTTTTTAATGATATGCCTGTACAATTTGAGAAATCAAATTTTGTAATATGCAGATCAGGCGCAACCACAGTTGCTGAGTTGGCAGCTATGGGCAAGGGAACCCTTTTTATACCATATCCTTTTGCAGCGGATAATCATCAGGTCTTAAATGCCCTTTCTCTAACAGAAGCAGGTGCCGCAGAGATGATACTCCAGGATGAACTCAATGGGGAACTACTGGTCGAAAAAATTGAGTATTTTGCATCTCATCCTGAATCTTTGAAAACCATGGCAGCCAGGGCGAAAAAAATCGGCCGGCCGGATGCTGTAAAAAAAATAGTCGATGATTGTTGCAGGTTGATAGAAAATGTATCTTAAAAAATATCATATTTATTTTGTCGGTATTGGCGGTATAGGAATGAGCGGGATTGCTGAACTGTTGCTTAATCTTGGGTACAAGGTTTCCGGTTCCGACATGCAATCAACGGAGACAACTGAGCATCTGCAAAGCATTGGAGGCGTTGTTTATACAGGTCATAACAAGGAGCAGATAGCAGGGGCGGATGTTGTTGTGGTTTCATCTGCCATAGGCGAAGAGAACTGCGAGGTTGTTGCTGCCAGAAAGGCATCCATCCCGGTAATTCCAAGGGCTGAAATGCTGGCTGAATTAATGCGTTTAAAATATAGTATTGCTGTTGCCGGAGCGCATGGAAAAACATCCACAACCTCAATCATAGCTTCTCTGCTTGGCAATGGCGGGCTTGATCCTACGGTAGTGATTGGCGGCAAGCTAATGAGTATCGGTACTAATGCGGTGCTAGGGCAGGGTGATTTTATTGTGGCCGAAGCGGACGAGAGTGATGGTTCGTTTCTTAAATATTCTCCGGCTATAGCAGTCATCACTAATATCGACCGTGAACATCTTGATTTTTATGGGGATCTTGATTCTATTAAGGAAGTTTTTTTAAGTTTTATTGATCGCCTCCCTTTTTACGGATTGGCTGTACTATGTTTGGATAATGAATCAATACAGGATATTATACCTAAAATAAAAAAACGCTTTACTTCTTATGGGTTAAGCAGCCAGGCTGATTATCAGGCCAGGGATGTTTCATTTCATGATAGAAAAAGCAGTTTTTCTGTTTTTCATCATAAAAAAAAACTTGGTGAAGTTATATTGAACCTGCCGGGAATGCATAATGTATATAATGCCATGGCAAGTATTGTAGTGAGCCTGGAGCTTGATGTTTCTTTTGATGTAATTTGCAAAACTCTTGAAACACTTGAAGGTGTTCAGCGCAGACTCGAAGTAAAGGGAGTGGTAAATGGAATTACGATTGTTGATGATTACGGTCATCATCCTACTGAAATAAAAACCACTCTGCAGGCAGTAATGCAAAGCTGGCCGGAGAAGCGCAAAGTTGTTCTGTTTCAACCTCATCGTTATACAAGAACCGAGGCGCTTTTTGATGAGTTTTCCCGTTCATTTTATCAGTCTGATCAACTTTTGCTTTTGCCGATCTATTCTGCAAGTGAAAAAAAAATAAAAGGCATAAACAGCAATGCCTTGTGCAAGGAGATAATAGCTCATGGTCATAAGAATGTGGAATATGTAGACAGTTTTGACAATGCGGTTAATTATCTAAAAACTAACCTGAAGCCGGGAGACCTGCTTCTTACGCTCGGCGCAGGAGATGTGTGGAAGGTTGGAGATGAGTTGTTGCAGCATTTGTAAAACCGGGATGAATTTATGCTGATTGATTATTCCCTAAAAGCATTTTTGGAAAATATTTCCGGAGGGAATGTCAGGTTTGATGAACCTATGTTCCTGCATACAACCTTGCGCGTGGGCGGTACTGCTGATTTTTTTACAGAGCCGGAGAGTCTTGAGGTTCTTGTAAATATAGTTAAATGGACATCGGGCAAAGGTATACCCTATTTAATTATCGGAGGCGGCTCAAATCTGCTTGTAAAAGATAAGGGAATCAGGGGGCTTGTAATCAGTCTTAAGAAATGTTTCAACAGCATCACTGAAAATAGAAGGAATGATAATTTTGTTGAATTATCAGCAGGTGCCGGGGTGAAACTGCAAAAATTATGTTCTTTCGCAATTAATAAGGGATTGGAAGGGATGAATTTTGCTCTTGGTATCCCGGGTTCAGTTGGAGGGGCAATAACGATGAATGCCGGGACTGAACATGGTGTTATTGAGAAAATTCTGAATTCTATAGATGTTCTTATGCCTGACGGAAAAACAAAAAGAATCGATAAAACGAATCTTGATTTCAGTTATCGTGAGCTTGCCTGGAAGCTTGAGCAGAACAAGGGTGTGGTAAACAGGCCAAGCAACCAATCAAACAACAGGCCAATCATCATAAGCGGAAATTTTTTACTTACGAGTAATGAACGGGCAAAACTTAAAAAAGAAGCAGAATCAATTCTTGCGGCACGAAATAGAAAACAACCAACAAATTTGCCGAGTGCAGGCTGTTTTTTTAGGAATCCGCAGTCCGGTATGA
>JAGGWL010000040.1 GCA_021157555.1 Deltaproteobacteria bacterium
ATTTTTGTAACGTGTTGATTTTGTTAATGTTTAAAAAATAATTTTTTGTAAAAACAGACCAAAATGCAAATTGGCGAAGGTATTGTTAATAGAATCAGTTTCTATATTCAAACAGCAAAATGGATGCCAGCAATTAAAATGCATTATTTGAGAGCATAGCAAAATGAAAAATTATAATAACTATTTAAATTTAAAGCTAATTGTGATATATACATAAAAAATAAGGGCTTGCTGAAGCAAAATAAAGTAACTACATCCTTGTAGTTTTAATGTTTTTTTTATTCATTTTTGCAATTTATTAAATTTAAGTTTTAGGCCATTTAAATAATTTGGTGAACTATTACTGTAATTTCTACAAATGGAGTTTTTGAACAATGGGTGATTTTTCGGAAAGGATGATGGATATACTCAACTATGGCGCTTTGAATCTTGCTATGGGCATTGGGTACAAAAACCAACTCTTTGATATTCTTGAAGATTTTGATAAACCGGTAACCATTCTGGAAATTGTATCCGCCTCCGGACTTAACCGGCGGTATTTGAAGGAATGGCTGGGGATTATGGTGACCGGCAATATTATTGAGATATCAGATGGCCAGGATGGAGAGGCTCAATACTTTCTGCCTCCGGAACATGCTTGTTTTCTCACCCGAAAGTCCGGAAGCAATAATCTGGGAGTCTATACTCAGGAAATTCCATTACTTACATCTTGCGCCATGGAATCCGTTAACAGGGGCTTTAAAACAGGAGATGGCATTCCATTTTCACAATATCCTGATTTTCAACACTTCATGGCCGAGCTTTCCAATGCCAAACATAAAGAGGTGTTAATTGAGCATTTTCTTCCTTCTGTTGCCAATGGAACATTGCTTCCATGCCTTTTAAGCGGCATAAGAGTATGTGATTTTGGCTGTGGTCAGGGGATTGCTTTAAATCTCATGGCCCAGGCGTTCCCTAAAAGTAAGTTTACCGGTATTGACAATCATCGGGAAGCAATCTTAACAGCCCTGGCCGGGGCAGACAAGATGGAACTTTCAAATACTGAATATCTGGAACTGGATGCAGCAACAATTAATGGTAAAAAAGAATTTATGCAACGCTTTGATTATGTCTGTGCCTTTGATGCCATCCATGACCAGAGCCATCCCCTGGAAGCATTGAAGGGGATTCGAAACATGCTCTCCCCCGGAGGTATGTTTTCCATGATTGATATCAAGGCATCTTCAGATCCTGCGGACAATCTGGATCATCCCATGGGCGCTTTTTTGTACACGGTCAGTCTGATGCACTGCATGCCCATTGGGTTGAATGATAATGGAACTGGCCTTGGCATGATGTGGGGCAGAGAACAAGCGAAAGCCATGCTGCTGGAAGCCGGATTTGATCATGTTGAAGTCATTGAGATGGAGCATGACGGTTTTAATCTCCATTATCTTTCCAGAGTATAAGGAAAGAGCAGATTAGGAACAATACAAATATAATTGGTTGAAATCATTAACTTTAGGCACGCGTAGAGACAAGGCATGCCTTGTCTCTACCACTTTAGGCACTTTTATATAAAAAATAGTGTAGGGGCGAACCTTGTGTTCGCCCTTCGCATATAAATTATACAAGGCAATACATATGAAGAAGTGGTTGAAAGAAAAATTGATATGCCCGGAATGTCTGGCCAGTGAAATCCCTCTGGAACTTAATGTCAAGGAAGAGGTGGAGGATGATGTGATGGAAGGTGAACTTTCATGCTCCGCCTGTAATAGACGTTATCCCATTCATAACGGTGTAGCCGTTATTTTACCTGACAAGACAATGCCGGTAATTTCTGATGCTTCAGGATATAATTCAAAAAACATGCTCTCTTCGTACCTGTGGAGTCATTTTGCTGATATTTTTAAGGATCCTGAAGCCACCGAGGCCTACCGGGTCTGGTCGTCATTTTTTAGAAAAACGGAGGGATATGCACTAGATATCGGGTGTTCTGTTGGAAGGTTGTCATTTGAATTGAGCAAAACCCATTCCAATGTGGTCGGTATTGATACATCTATTGCATTTATTGAGAAGGCAAGGGAATTGCTGCGCAATAAAAAACTGAAATTTGATATGATTATGGAAGGGCTGATTACCGAAAAACGCTCCTGTGAATTTAACGACGACTGGAATTTTGACAGGGTGGAATTTATCGTCGCCGATGCACTGGCCATCCCCTTTCCCGGGAACTTTTTTTCAACAGTGACCTCTATCAATATTTTGGAAAAAGTTTCCAGCCCCATACGGCATCTTATGGATATCAACAGGGTTTTAAGTGAAACAGAATCCATGTTCGTGTTCTCGGATCCATTTTCCTGGGATGAAACCGTGTCTCCCCCCGAACACTGGCTGGGCGGCGTGACAAGCGGTAACGGCAGTGGTAAACACAGGGGCATCGACACCGTGATACGATATTTGTGGGGGAAAAAAGAGATATTCAATCCGCCTATGGAAATTACGAATAAGGGCAATGTGTCCTGGAAAATACGAAAAACGGAAAATCTTTGGGAGTATATTAATTCACAATTTGTGGTGGGCATGCGAAAATAAAAGGATTTTCAGGGAGTTTTCATCTTGGATAAAAAATATGGTATTTGCGGCATTTGTTTTCACAGCCCAGGTTGCGGGGTTATCGTGCATTTTGATGAAGAAAATAAAATAGACAGGCTGGAACCGGACCCGGATGCGCCGGTTGGAAAAATTCTCTGCCCCATTGCAGACAGTGTTAAGGAAATCATCTATTCGGAAAAACGGTTGAAACACCCTTTAAAAAGGGTGGGGCCCAGGGGAACCTATGAATTTGAAAAAATATCCTGGGATGAGGCGTTTGATATAATTACAGATAAATTAAATGAACTGAAAAAAAACCATGGCCCTGAAACCGTGGGTTTTTACGCCGGCACCGGCTCCTATGAGAGATCTTTTAAAGACGTCTTCCAGCTAAAAGGATCGGAAATTTATCTCGCTTCCAGTATATTGTTTCCCTTTGGTTCCCCTAATACATTTGGCGTTGGAGCGCCGTGCTATACTTCGCTGGGTGTTTTGGCCCCAAAACTGACAATGGGATGTCTGCATACCGATATGTTTTCCGACGTGGATAATTCCGACCTGATATTGGTATGGGGTACGGATCCTTCTACGTCCACCCCCCCCGAGTTGTTTGAGCGTTTAAAAACGGCATCAGAAGAAGGTGCGGAGATCATTGTTATTGATCCCAGAAGAACAAAAGCGGCCGAGCTTTCCGGTAGTGAATGGCTTCCCATAAGACCGGGTTCTGACGGAGCCCTGGCTCTGGGACTTTCCCATATTATTATCCGGGATAATCTTTATGATGAAAAATTTGTTGAAGAGTGGACATTGGGATTTGAGGAGTTCGCAGAATATGTCAAATCGTTTACACCGGAATACGTCTCCGGAATAACGGGAATTGATGAGGACCGGATTGAAGATCTGGCGGAAAGTATTGTGGATGCCGAAGGTGCCTCCTATGTGATGTATACTGGTTTGGAGTATACCAAAAGCGGTGTACAGAATATTCGCGCGGTCATGGTGCTGTGGGCACTGGCCGGGCAACTGGATGTGGAAGGCGGACGCTGTTTTGCGAGAAGAGAAAACCGTATTAATTTATGCAAAAACCGGCAGATTGAGACCCCGGGTTTCGAGAAATCCATCGCTAACGGAAAGTTTCCCGTTTACTCCCTTTATTGCGGCGGAGAGCCTCATGCCAGCCTGTTACCCAAATCCATTATAGACGGCGATCCCTACAAGATCCGGGCATTGCTGATTTATGGTGCGTCCCTCATTACCTCCTGGCCGAATCCAGGGCTTTGGCGAAAAGCATTGCAGGAACTGGATTTTTTGGTCACCATCAATTTACAGCTTACCGCTGATGCCGCTTATGCGGATATTGTCCTGCCTGCGACAACGGCATTCGAACAGGCATCCTATTGTTATTATGGATGCTCCTTACGGTTAAGAGAAAAGATGATAGAGCCGATAGGGGAAGGAAAATCAGGGTTTCAAATAATGACGGAACTGGCCGGTCGGCTTGGATACGGCCATTTGTATCCCCAAAATCAGAAAGAACTGCTTGAATATATTTTAAATGATTCGGGTTTTACCGTGGATGATGTTATGAAGGACGAAAAGCATGTGATCAAGAATTGCGATACCCCCATGACATATCGAAAATGGGAAAAAGGTCTGTTGCGCAGTGACGGAAAACCGGGGTTTGAAACGCCGTCAGGTAAATTTGAAATTAAATCCACCATCCTTGAAAAATACGGTTACAAAGGTCTTCCCGAATACGAAGAGTCCATTGAAACGTCCTTCAGTAATCCGAAATTGTATAAAAGGTATCCTTTAATTTTAGGAACAGGACCATTCAAACCGGACATGAAATCCTGCCTGCGCGCTATTCCCGCTTTTATTGAAAAATATCCTTATCCCGTGGTTGAGATGAATGAAGATGATGCCCGGCAGCGGGGTATTAAAATGGGGGAAAGAGTCAGCATAAAAACTGCTCGTGGTAAGGTTCTGATGCGGGCCTATGTATCGGACAAAATCATGGAAGGTTTTGCCTATGCCCAGGTCGGCGGCGGCGGTCCATTGGGACCGGATGAGTGGCAGCAGGCCAACGTAAACGAATTAACGGACATGGAACAACTGGATGAGATATCCGGTTTTCCGGTTTACAAAACCTTATTGTGCCAAATTAAAAAAAAAAAACGGCAGCGCAAGGGTATCGCGGTCCAGGACCCGAGTCTGGGTTGTGTGGGTTAAAACTCCAGGATGGAGTTTTTATGACTTTATATGTGACCTCTCGCTTGACCTATCAAATTTTAAGTTTATATTGTTAAATGCTAATTATATTAAAAAAGGAGAATTTTGTTATGCGAAGTAAATTGATTTTGAGTTTTATTGTAACACTATTATTTGCAGTATCAAGCGGTTACGCTGGTGAGCTTCCAACCTCTTCTGAACTTCAGAAAGTTCTTAAAGAAGTTGTGAAAGAAAAAAATGGTGGATTTAGTTTAAATATGTGGGCAACGATAGTTGATAGGGATGGTGTCGTAAAAGCAGTTGTATTCTCAGGTGGAGATAGAGGTGACCAATGGCCTGGGAGCCGTGTTATTTCAGCACAAAAAGCAAATACTGCAAATGCTTTCAGCCTTCCAGGTTTATCATTATCAACAGCAAATCTTTTTTCAGCAGTTCAGCCTGGTGGCAGCTTGTATGGTTTGCAGCACAGCAATCCGGTTGATACTAATGTCGCCTATTGTGGATCATCAAAAAAAATAGGTACGAAAAAAGATCCTATGGTTGGGAAGAAAATCGGAGGAGTTAACGTTTTTGGTGGTGGTTTAGCTTTGTATAATGAAAAAGGAGAGCTCCTTGGAGCAATTGGAGTTAGCGGTGATAGTTCATGCGCAGATCATAATATTGCATGGAAAGTTCGTCATAAACTCAAAATGGACTACATTCCTGCAGGTGTTAGTCCAAACAAGGATGATAACATTGTTAATGACATTGTTGATGGTATTAGCTCAAGTGGTTGGGGGCATCCCGTATGTTCACCCGATGCAGCTGATATAGCCAAAGGTTTTTCAAAAACACATCCAGTTCGATCGAAAAAGTAAACCGTTCCTAAGTAATAAAAGAAATAAGCAAAAGGAGTTTTGAAATGAAACTATGTTTTCCAGTTGAATCATATAATGGGTTGGAAAGTGAAGTATACAACCACTTTGGTTCGGCCCCTATTTTTGTTGTTTTTGATACAGAAGCAAAAACGATTGATACAATAAATAATCAAGACTTAGGTCATGCACACGGCATGTGCAGTCCCTTGAAAGCTCTGGATGGGGAAAAAGTTGATACGATTATTGTTGGCGGCATTGGTGCAGGCGCAATAAGCCAACTAAATAACATGGGAATCAGAGTCTATCGGGCCTCACAAGGGACTCTTCAAACAAATATTGAACTTTTTGAACATAATACAATGTCGGAAATTTCAATAAACCAGGCATGTGCTGGACATGATGGGCATGATGGTGGTTGTGCTCACTAATAGACGCACAATAAAACAAAAAATAATAGTAAACAGAGCAATGCCCCATAGGGAAATTGAGCTATAAGTTCAAAGGGAAAGCATGATCCAGTTCCGCCATGTCTTGATCAGTCAGGATGATATCCATGGCGGCAGCACTGTCCACAGCACTTTTCATCCTGTTAGCGCCTGGGATTGCAATAAGATTGGAAGATTTGCGTAACAACCAGGCCAGCGCAATCTGAAATGGTGTGACATCATATCGCTTCCCAATCTGGCATAATGCTGGATGTTGCTCTGATCTCACTTTTCCATTTCCGCCTCCTACCGGGCTATATGCGATAAAAGCAATCCCGTTTTGTTCGCAATGGGAAATAACTCCTTGCTGCCAAGCCTCACGATCAAAAGGATTGCAACGGTTCTGAACACTGACTATGGGTACTATAGAACTTGCCAGCTTGATATCTGCCACGCTAACATTTGAAAGCCCGATATGCTGAATTTTGCCTTTTTCGCGAAGTCTGGCCAAGGCCCCCACACTTTCGGTGAGTGGAATTTCTGGATCTGGTGCATGAAGATAGTAGAGTGTTATGGTTTCAACCTCAAGAGCTTTTAAACTTGCCTCGCAGGCCGTCTCCAGGTGATCCGGGCCGGCATTAGCAATCCATGCGCCGCCTGGACGTTCAAGGCCACCTTTGGTAGCTACGACGATTGATGTAGAATTGCCCTTCCATTCACGCAGAGCTTTGGCAATCAAGCGCTCGTTATGACCAACGTCAGTATGATCAATGCAATAGACGTCTGCAGTGTCCAGGAAATTCATTCCGGCATCCAGCGCCGCGCACAAAACATTTATGCCATAACCATCAGGAAAACGTCCCTTTAGAGAAAGAGGCATACATCCTAGACCAATGGGACGGACAAGCAGATCAGATACTCCAATACTTCTATTTTCGATCATTTTTTCCTCTTTAAAATCAATATTTATAGAAATTGAATAAAAAACCGGGTACAGAACATTTCCCACGCCTTAAAAAAATGTGTTTCTTAAAGGCGCACTTCCTGCCTCTTGTTTGAAAAGAGAATATACCGATATATTGGGCTTGTCCAAGAAGCGTATAAGATCGTGGTCTCTGCTCTCACACGATCTATTTTTATTGTTTATGCATTTGAATGAAACTTTTCAACCTTTAAATTAGAAGAACCTTATGATATAAGGGTGTTGCAAAGATTGCTATTATCAATAGTTAAAACAAGCAGTTACGCTATAATGGAAAAATGGGGGTTTTCTGGGTTAACTAATTGATTTTACTATAAAAGTTTTTTTACTTTGCAACA
>JAGGWL010000257.1 GCA_021157555.1 Deltaproteobacteria bacterium
ATAAAAAATTGTGTAGGGGCGAACCTTGTGTTCGCCCTTTGCATATAAATTCATCATTTTTATATAAATCTCTTCTTGCAGTTTTGTTTTGAATGTGCAACATTTTTAAAAGCAGTATTTTTTTGTTCATTCTATATGAAAGTGCCTAAAGTTGTAGAGACAAGGCATGCCTTGTCTCTTTTTATATTTTGTTGTGCCCAACAGGGCATGCTGGTTATAGGAAGAAATAAAATTGTTATGAAGATAAAAACAGATTTTTTAATAATTGGAAGTGGTGTTGCCGGACTTTCTTTTGCGCTTAAAGTAGCGGATTATGGGAGTGTAGCGCTTGTAACAAAAAAAGATGTGATGGACAGCAATACAAAGCGTGCCCAGGGTGGGATAGCTTCGGTTTTTGGCGATATGGATTCGTTTGATCTGCATATTAAGGATACACTCGCATCCGGAGACGGACTCTGCTCCGAAGAAGTGGTTGAGCTGGTAGTAAAAAAAGGTCCTGCAAGAATTCGTGAGCTTATAGATATGGGGGTTAAATTCAATATCAGTGATAAGAATTCTAATGATAATGATATTTATGAGCTTGATCTTGGACGGGAAGGAGGGCATTCGGAAAAACGGATCGTACATGCCCAGGATATGACCGGTCTGGAAGTTGAAGAGGTGCTGGTTAATCATGTCAGGAATCATAAAAATATCACCCTTTATGAAAACCATATCGCAATAGATCTCATAACCTGCTCAACAAGAATGACAAGAGGACTTATCACAACAACTCATGAAGATTTTTGTTGTGGTGCTTATGTACTCGACAGGAAGACTGGGCATATCAAAACATTCAGTGCATCCATAACCCTTCTTGCCACCGGAGGTGCAGGTAAGGTCTATCTTTATACAAGTAACCCTGATGTTGCAACTGGTGACGGTATAGCAATGGGATATAGAGCTGGCGCCACAGTTGCTAACCTTGAGTTTGTGCAATTTCATCCCACATGTCTTTTTAATCCGGATGCAAAAAATTTTCTTATTTCAGAGGCTGTGCGAGGTGAAGGCGGCGTTTTAATAGATTCTGCAGGAATACCGTTTATGAAGAAGTATGATCCTCTTAAGGATCTCGCATGCAGGGATGTTGTAGCACGCGCCATAGACACGGAACTAAAACAAAGCGGCGATGATTCGGTTTTTCTTGATATTTCGCATAAGAATTCCGGATTTGTGCAAGAACGTTTTCCAAATTTATATGCAAAGTGTCTGACCTTCGGTATTGATATGGCCAATGAACCGATACCGGTTGTGCCTGCGGCGCATTATATGTGCGGTGGTGTTATTACCGATATGTTTGGGCGAACCGATATCAAAAGGCTTTATGCAGTAGGCGAAACCGCTTGTACCGGACTTCACGGTGCAAACAGGCTGGCTAGCAATTCTTTGAGCGAGGCCCTGGTTTATGCAGACCAGGCAGCTAAACAGGCCCTGCATGAAATTAAAACAAGAGATTTTACTTCAACGCCTGAACTGTCACAATGGGATGAAACCGGAACAAGCCATAGTGATGAATGTATAATGGTTTCTCACAACTGGGATGAAATACGCAGATTCATGTGGAACTATGTAGGTATTGTAAGATCGAATAAAAGACTTGAAAGAGCGCAGCGGCGCATCGAAAATATTCAACACGAAATTCGTGCGTATTACTGGGATTTTAAGGTGGCGGCAGACCTTGTTGAGCTGAGGAACATAGCCACAGTGGCGGAACTTATTATAAAGTGCGCTATGCATAGAAAAGAGAGCAGAGGACTTCATTATACTCTGGAATATCCTGAAAAAAATGATAAAAGATGGCTCAAGGATACAATCCTTAGAAGACCTTTTGTAGGGTGATATCGTAGGGGCGTACCCTTGTGGTCGCCCTTATTTAGGGCGACCACAAGGGTACGCCCCTACACTGGACAAAATACGGAATGGAGAGGGATGTGTGGTGATAATATAATGACTTCAGAAAAAGAAACGGGTTATTGCTGGGTAATTTTGTCGATCTTTGTTATAGCACAATTTGTACTTTCCATTGCCGGGTTCGGCTGGGGTTCTCTGGCTCCATTTTTAAAAAATATCATGACCCTGAATTCGACTCAAATCGGTTTAATATGTTCCAGTTTCTACTTTACAGCTTCTATAGTCGCCTTTCCGGCAGGAATTTTTATTGATCGCTGTGGCGTAAAAAAAGGTGTTATTTTTTGGCTCGGATTTACGGGAATTCCTTTATTTTTTTTGAGTTTTATTCATTCTTATTTTTTATTTCTGGTTTTTGTAGCTCTATCAGGATTTGGATACGGAATAGGCAATCCTGTCGCATCAAAAGGGCTGTTTATATGGTTTGCCAGAAAAACCAGAGGAACAGTCTTCGGAATTCGGCAAGCGGCTGTAACAGCGGGCGGAGCAACTGCGGGAATTTTTCTTGTTTATATTTCCGAAAAAATGGGACCCTTTGTTGCTATACGTATTATAAGTCTCATCATTATAATTGTGATGGGTTTTGCCATATTTTTTTACAGGGACCCTGCCGGATATGGTGCAGGAACAGATGGAGTGTCCAAAAAAAAATTTGAATTCAGAATTATTTTTAGCAATTCTCCATTACTTCTATTATCTGCTTACATGGCCATGCTCGGGTTGTCTCAAGGGGTAGTTATTTCTTTTCTGATACTTTATATGAATGAAATACTCGGATATTCATTGATTATGTCAGGTTCTTTTTTGGCAATGCTGATGATAGGAGCGGCTGCAGGAAGAATATTTTGGGGTCTGCTTAGTGATAGCGTATTTCAGGGAAACAGGAAGCCTGCTTTGCTTTTGATTTCTGCGTTTGCTTTTACAAGTGTGTCGGTATTGGCGTACTGGAGCAAGGGCTGGCCGAACTGGTTGTTGATGGTTGTTGTAATAGTGATAGGAATGTCCAGTGTCGGGTGGAACAGTATAGGACTTGTGACGGTTTCTGAAATAAGTGATAAGGACAAGACTGCTTCGGCTGTAGGCCTGGCATCTACAATTGCATGGGCCGGGGTATTTATCGGCCCGATAACTTTCGGAAGTATGACGGATTATTTCGGTTATTCAGCGGCCTGGTCAGTCCTGGCGTTTTTTTGTTTATTATCCTTTATCTTGTGCCTGTTTATACCCATAAAAAGCAGAAAATAAATCCTCATTGTTGTGTTCACAATGAAATTGGTTATGTGTAATTTGATTTGGCGTCCCCAAGGGGATTTGAACCCCTGTTGCCGGCGTGAAAGGCCGGTGTCCTGGACCAAGCTAGACGATGGGGACGCAAGGTTTGAATGTATTTGATGGGCCGTGCGCGACTTGAACGCGCGACTCTCTGCTTAAAAGGCAGATACTCTACCAACTGAGTTAACGGCCCGATGTATGTGTATGTAAAAAAATAATATAGTTACCTGCAAAATTTGTTTCTGTCAATAAAAAAATAACATAAAATTTATTTTTTTTAAAACAGTACGGTCCTTATAATATTGACATCCATTTTCAG
>JAGGWL010000184.1 GCA_021157555.1 Deltaproteobacteria bacterium
AGGCAATTCTTAAGCAGCATCAATTAAATACCTTTAATTCGCTTTTCAGGTTTAAAGGAGGTGAAGCTGCAAAGGTATTAAAGGAAAGATCTGTATTTCGTTTTGAAGTAAAAAATAGAGATGCAATAAAAACATTTTACTTCAAAAGACATGAATTAAGCTTTGTTGGGGTACAAAGGCTGGTCTCCCTGTTTTTTCCAAATATGGCTGTCTCTGAAGGGATCAGGGAATTTGAAAATATTTGTGCTTTTCGAAGAAAGAATCTTGCTACTGTTGTGCCTGTAGCGGCTGGTGAAAAATTTGTTAATTTTTTTTGGGTAGAAGGGTTTCTTTTAACAGAAGATTTTTTTCCTTTTATTCCACTGGAAGATTTTATCGAAAAAAAACCTAATTTTTTTAAAGGAACAGAGGGTAAGGCGAGAAAAGAAAAATTATTAAAGGAAATTGCTGTTTTTGCACGCAGGATGCATAAGCAAGGTTTTAATCATCGTGATTTTAATGCAACACATATTCTTATTAAGTATAATGACTCTGATCAGAGGCCTGAACTTGCGGTTTTTGATCTGCAGCGGGTAGATAAAAGTAGCTTTCTTAAATTCCGCTGGATGATCAAGAGTCTTGCGCGTGTAAATTATTCACTTCCAGGTAACCTGTTTAAAGAAAGAGATATAATTTATCTTTTTATGTCTTATAAAGGTAAAAAAAAAATTAATTTTTTTGATCGATGCCAATGGTTCTGGATGAATCAAAAAACTTGGAAAATAAAAAAACATACCGAAAAAATTATGAAATCAACCATAATCTAAAGGCCTTATTTTTTTGATACGCTGATTATTTATTTTTCAAAATATTTTCATATAATTTCTCAACTCTTGCCGCATTATTAGATGGTGTATACTGCTTTGCTGTTTCAAAGGCACAAGCGTTCATGTTTTCCCTTAAATCCTTTGGCAAAAGGTCAGTAATTCTGGCGGCAAGTTCGCCAGGGGAAGTATAGTCTTCGACTACATATCCGTTCCTGCCGTTTTTAATAATTTCAGACGCTCCATTCATTTTAGTAGTAATTACGGGAAGTCCACATGCCATAGCCTCTAAACAAACATTTGCAAAAGGATCATAGAGAGTTGGAAAGACGAATATATCGCCCGCAGCATAAAATTTTTCTATCTTATTGCTTTCGCCGGCAAAAAAAATTTTGTTTTCAACATTAAGTTTTTTTGCCAGTTTGAGAAAAGAAGAAGGGTTGCCTTTCCCTGCAATCAAAACCCGAATCTTTTCTTTTTTTTCCCAAAGCAAGGAAATGCTTTCTATAATAGTTTTGACACCTTTTAATTTAAAATTTCTTCCTACAAATAAAAGGACTATTTCATTTTTTTTAATACCAAACTTTTTTCGGGTTTCATCCCTGTAAAGGCTTCTCACCGTCGGGTTAAATTTATTCAGATCAACCCCATTATAAATGACTTCTATATTATTTTTCGGCACAGCATGATAATAGATTGCATGTTTTTTTCCCAATTCGGAATTTGCTATGATTTTTTTATGATTTTTTTGTTTAAAAACTTGCTCTTCAAGATAAAGTATAGTTAAATGTTTGATGCTAAAGCATTTTAAAAATTTTTTAAATTTATTTGGGTACTGTACATTCAATAAATGGCGGCGGACTTTGTGCCCTATGCGGTAAACATCAAGCGGGTAGATTCTGGAAAATCCGTTGATTATATCAAAATCTTTATCCTCCAAAAGGTGGCGGCTGTTTACGGCAAAGGAAAAATTTTTTAAAATAAAAGAAAATTTGATGATCGGAACATGGTGAAAAGTAATTCCTGAATACTCCGGGGTATCCCGGAAATTTGCAAATACATGAACATCATGCCCCATCTTTTCAAGTTCTTTGCTTAAATTGACTACATATCTTTCGAGGCCGCCCTTTTTGAGCGAATAATCTTTTATAACAAGAGCAATTTTCATGGAAATAGTATATTACCTCCAAAGCAATATTTAATGTATCAATAAAGAGCCAGTTTCAAAATGTTCAATTTTGTTCGAGGTCAAGAAAGGCAAAAAATTTAACCACAGGAATACATTAAGTATTTCGAGGATTAATTTTTTTGCCTGCCGCAGAGATCGGGCAAAAGGGGACATTTTAAAATTGACTCTAAAATATAACCTTAATATGGATGTTAATACAAGAGTAAATTATTATGAACAAAATATTTAAAGCTGTTAAAAGGCAGATTGATGTTCTTAAAGGCTTTCCAGATGTAATCGCAATAGAGCCAACCAATTATTGTAACCTTCATTGCCCTTTATGCCCGGCGCATCATGATTATTTAAAAGATTCTGTCAAATACGGGTACATGGATCTAAATAATTTTAAATCCCTTATAGACCAGATAAAAAGTTTTATTTATCATGTTTCCTTGTCATTCAGAGGAGAACCGCTCCTACATAAACAGATAGTTGATATGGTAAGGTATTGCTCTGAAAATGGTGTATTTTGTTTTATGAATACAAACGGAACCTTATTAAACGAAAAAATTATTAAAGGGCTGCTCGAAGCAGGCCTCGGCAGGATCAACATATCCTTTGACGGGTTGACACCTGAAACGTACAACAAATACAGGGTCGGCGGTGATTTTAACAAGGCCTATGACGGGATTAAAAATTTGGTCAGGATGAAAAAAGAGGGCGGTTACAGCAATCCTGAAATTATAGTGCAGTTCTTGATACTGAAGCATAACATGCATGAAGTCGATGCATTGCCTGAATTCAAGAAAGATACAGGGGTGGATAAAATCAGTATCAACAGGGCCAGCGTGCCTTCCTGGCTGGTTGACCGGCCTGAAATCGCTGCCAAGCTGTGTAAGGAATTTATTCCGGACGATGGCGATGAGGGTGATTCAAGATACAAGAAGGGCAATATTCAGGTACCCAGCAAGCGCTGCGGAGCATATAAACGCCTTGCCGTGACATGGGATGGAAATGCACACATCTGCCATTTTGATAATAATGGCGAATATAACATCGGCAATCTTTTTGAAGGCCGGACATTTAATGAAGTATGGTTTACCGAAAAGAATAAAAAATGGAGAAAATTAATAAAAAACAAACAGTTGGATATATGTAAAAACTGTGGCCAAACTC
>JAGGWL010000052.1 GCA_021157555.1 Deltaproteobacteria bacterium
CATCTATTTAATCCTTATAAAACATGACTTGACCTCAGGCCTGAATTATCCCACCTCATGTAAATCCTGCGCCAGCAGAGCTGGTGGTTTAATTAAATGCAATTAGCAGTTTTTAGTCAAACACGATTTGATTAACCACAGGCCCGCCCCTTTAAATGAAAGAAAAACTTGAGACCTTTTTTGACTTTGTCTGAAAATATCTTGGATGAAAAAAATGTTCCGGCAACTCTTTTGTTAATTTCTCCAAGTGTTGGATATGGATGCACTGCCGAGGCAAGGGTGGAGAGTTTCACCTTTCCGTTTAATATTCCCACCCATTCATTGAGCAATTCCCCTGCGTGGGGCCCCAATATCCGGACACCAAGAGGTTTTTCGTTTTTATCCAGGAGCATCTTTATCTTTCCGGTTTTAACACCCTCGGTAAGAGCCCTGTCATTATCCTTGAATTCCTCCGTCCAGACTCTGTATTTAATTCCTTCCGCTATGGCCGTCTTTTCATTCATTCCTATACCGGCCAGTTCCGGGTCGGTATAGGTACACTGGGGAAGAAAGGTGTAATTAGTTTTTCGGGGGAGATGAAAAACAGCATTGCTGATCACAATACCTCCTTCGTAGCCCGCTGCGTGAGTAAACTGGTATGCCCCAGTAATATCTCCGGCAGCGTATATGTGTTTTTGGGTTGTCCTCAGTCTGGCATCAACCCTTGCTCCTTTGGCATCAAAAATAACACCTGCGGCATCAAGGTTCAGGCCTTCAAGATTTGGTCTTCGTCCCATGGCAACAAGGATCATCTCCGCCTTCAGGCTGATCTCTTTCCCATTGCCTTTTTTAATGATAACCTCTCTTTCATTTTCACGATCACGTACGCGGACAGTGGTGGCGTTCAGATGGAAGATCACACCCTCGGAACTCAGAACATTCATCACATCATCGGCCATGTCTTTATCCTCTTTGCTGAGAATCTGACCGCTTCGTTGAATTACAACTATTTTTGTCCCAAGACGTCCGAATGCCTGAGCCATCTCAACGGCTATGGGGCCCGCACCGAGGATAATCATGGACTTCGGCAGATGATCCAGAGAAAAGATCTCTTTATTCGTGATAAACTGAGTTGTGTTGAGACCTTGTATGGGAGGTATGCCCGGAGAAGAACCGGTCGCGATGACCCAGTTTTTTGCTGAACAGATATTACCGTTCATGCGTATGGAGTGATCATCGACAAACTCAGGGGTTCCGAATTCCACTTTCACGCCAAGGCTGCAAAATCTTTCCTGGGAATCATGCTTCTGAATCACGCTGATAACGGATTGGATTCTTCGTGTAACAGCCTGAAAATCGACAGGAGGAATATCCACATGGGGAAGGCCGAACTCCTTTGAGTTTTTCATCGTATGATGTACATTGGCTGTTTTTATGAGTGTTTTGCTTGGAACACACCCAAAATGTAGGCAGTCGCCCCCCAGCTCGTTTTCCTTTTCTATGAGAAGTGTTCCTGCCCCTAACCTGGAAGTGCCTGAGGCAACCGTTAGTCCAGCCGCACCACCGCCTATGATGCCTATATCAAAATCATAGTTTGCCATGATATCTTCCGCTCCTTAACTCTATACACTTAATGGGGTGGCATCAAGTTTGTATGTTTTTAATAAATGCCGCCTTTGCATACTGGATATTTCATGTTCGATAGTATCGTTTAAAAAAAAACGCATATGCGTTCGTAGGCTATTTTTTCTTTTTTGATATATCGGAAAGCTCACCCACAGGGTAAAGCCGCGACATACTCCCCAAAGGCGAGTTTTTTAATTAATTTTACTATTGCTCAAAAAGAGCCAGCTTTACCCTGTTGGGTGAAGCGCCGGGTTATGCATTTTTTGCAAACTTTGTTAATAACTTATCCAGATGATTCGCAAAAGCGTTCCGTTCTTTTTGGCTTAAAGCTGGCGGACCACCTGTATCAATTCCACTAGCTCGCAGAGTATCTAAGAAATCTCTCATATTAAGGCGTTCTTTAATATTGTCCTCAGTATACAGCTCACCACGAGGGTTTAGAGCATAACCTCCCTTTTCAATTACTTCCGCTGCCAAAGGGATGTCACCTGTGATTACAAGATCACCAATGCTAAGCCTTTTAACGATTTCTTTGTCGGCGACATCAAATCCAGATGCTACTTGAAGCATTTTAATGCAGAGCGAAGGAGGTATTCGAATAGGTTGATTAGCTACAAGTGTCAACTGCATCCTTGTACGTTCAGCTGCTCTAAACAAAACATTTTTGATTACCACAGGGCATGCATCTGCATCTACCCATATTTTCATTTAAAACCTCTACCTCTTCTGTTGAATGCATAATGCCTGTGATAACTCGTCAAAATATGGCAAGAGTGTTCTTATGACCCCTTCAGCCATGCCAGAGGCGTGCAAGCTTCAGTCTAAACAGCTTCAGCCTGACTACGTGAGTTAATAATTTACTTCATTTATATTTTTTTTGCTTGGAAAACCTGAATGAGTTTGATCTGACCGGCTTTTGTTTCTTCGTGGCAAAGAATTCTTGTCTTTTTCGTTGTTTCTCTTTGTCCCATTCCTTTTTTTCCATTTCTGTCATTGGTTTTTCTGTTTGCGGATAAGGGTTTTCTTTAACAAGTTCTATCTCCTGGTTTATCAATTTTTCAATGTCTCTGATATAAGCATTTTCTTCAGGTTCGCAAAGGGATATCGCATTACCTTCTTCCCCTGCTCTGCCGGATCTACCTATCCTGTGGACGTATGTTTCGGCTATATTCGGTATATCATAATTGATGACATATTTTAGTCTGTCAATGTCAATACCTCTTGCAGCAATATCCGTTGCCACCAACACCCTAATTTCTCCGGCTTTAAATTGCGCCAAGACTTTTTGTCTTTGATTTTGGGCTTTGTCGCCATGTATAGCTGCCGATTTGATCTTTTGTTTTTTCAGGTTACGAGTTATTCTGTCAGCACCATGTTTTGTTCTGGAAAATAACAATACCTGATCGATTTTTTGATCCTGAAGTATATGGCTCAGCAGATCTTTCTTATGTTTTTTATTTGTATAATAAAGATATTGACGTATCGTTTCAGCCGTTGATGAAACTGGACTTACTTCGACTTTCTTAGGATTTTTCAGAATTTTTTTCGCAAGTTTTACAATATTATTCGGCATTGTTGCTGAAAAAAACAACGATTGCCGTTTCGATGGTAATTTGTCGATGATCTTTCGAATATCGTTGATAAAACCCATGTCGAGCATCCGGTCAGCTTCGTCCAGTACGAAGTATTCGACGGCCTTCAATCTGATGAAACCCTGATCTATTAAGTCCAGAAGCCTTCCAGGCGTTGCAACGAGAATATCGACACCTTTGCGAAGGGCATCAGTTTGTGCGCCTTGCTTCACACCACCGAAAATGACAGTATTTTTAATTCCTGTGAACTTTCCATAAACCGTAAAACTGGCGCCAATCTGAATCGCCAATTCACGTGTAGGAGTGATGATGAGCGACTTAATTTTATGCGGGCGGTTATTCAGCTGACGGTCAAGAAAGAGGTGCTGCAGGATGGGAACAGCAAAAGCCGCAGTTTTACCTGTCCCGGTTTGAGCACTACCTAATAAATCATTTCTTTTTAGAATGAGTGGAATAGCTTTTTCTTGTATTGATGTAGGCTCAGTATAATTATTGTCTTTTAGAGCCTTTAAGATAGGCTCAATAATTTCCAGATCTTTAAATAGCATTATTCTCCAATATTTATTCCTAACTTAAAATATAATTATAAACACAATTATTTATGTTTATCTTTATACAAAAAGTATCAACAATACAAGCTATTAGTATCCATCTTTGTTTAATATTGAACTATGAAATACGGCTAAAATTCAGCCTATTTTTAATACGCGGCTATTTTGCCGTATAGTGCTTTTTTTCGTAAACTTTATATATAGCGATATCTATAGATAACAGTGTGTGATTATTGGCAATATTTGTTACAATATTGCCAGTCGCTGATTGGACGTCATTGAAGTTGAAAGGAGTTGGATTTATTAATTACAAATAGCTAAGGAACGAGGACGAAACAACTTCCCCAACTATGCATCACAGCTTCAGGCCATCTTTGCCCGATGTGAAAGTACAAACCTGACCTAAATCTGTGCGCCTACTTGTGGAAGTTATTTCATCCCCGTTCCTAAATGCATATTTTTTCGCATTAACACCATGCAGACTATAAAACCCGCAAAACAATCAACCTGGGCTCCAACGAGCTTAATGGTAGCCCATTCTCGCCCAGGTCAATTTTAGGTTGTAAAAAACAATGAACTAAACTTTCTTAATCTAAGAGCTGCTCATACTTTTTTAGCACAAACTCCAATATTTCTTTCATCAGCTTCATTAAGGAGCAATGAACTTTTTATAAGCGGGATTATTAATAAAATTACGTTTAATAAATTTTTTTGCAAAGAAGTTGAAATACTACGTTCTTTGCCATCAAGCATTACCCAGTCCCGCTCTATGCCTTGGTTCGGTTTTTTTATTTTATCAGTTCCCTTTATCTCATTAAGCAGATAGTGCCTGGTAAATAATCGGGCAATATTTAGGTAGTGGAATTGGTTTTCCTTCTGCTTGAGCAGCCCCAAGCCACAGCGATTTGGCCTTTTGGACTTCACGCAGTGCTTCATCAGGTGTTTCTCCGAATGCTGAACATGCTTCAAGATCAGGGATGTCAGCAATATAGCCACCATCATCTTCGGAATAAAAAATGTTGATATGATAGTCACTCATTATTCATTCTCCTTCAATTTTAGATTATGTTTCTCGATAAGTTTCAAAAATTGGCGAATTTGATAGGGTTTTGCCTGACCTTTTAAATTTTGAAGATTAACAAGCTCTATAATGTTTGGCCGAACGAAAACGTGGTGGTTCCCATCAGTTCTTGAAAGATTGAAACCAAAACCTTTAACAAGATTTACAATATCAGAGATATTTTATGTTTTTCGATCCAGCAAGTATTTTTTGAAGTAATTTTTTCCTGTTCATTTGTTTTTAACTTTTGCCCGTCCGAGTGTATTTGCCTTGTTATGCCATTTTAATAATCTACGATGACATTTATTCAGGTATATTGGGGATTTTGGTGGTCTTTCCCTTGTGATTTCGCAACACATATTCTTTCTCATTTTTATCGACTATATAATAGTCTGGCATCAATGGTATTTTGCCTATTACTACAGCGACACATTAACAAAAAGTAGTTCTAATTGTAAAAGACGTTTTTTTCTATGAGATTTGTAGGCCACATAATTTCTGATAGTATGGTACTGAATTATTTCTAAAGCTTTTTTCATGTTGAGTGAAGCCAGTGGCAAAACAACCATTACTAACCTTTGAGCCTGAGGTAATGTCAGTGCCGGAGTTTTTTTTAAATTTAAGGCGTAGCTGAAAAAGAAAGTTGAGAGCAAGAAAAACATATGTCATATGTCGGTGCCAGGCTGGCCATGAACGATGTTCATAATCACCCATTCCAAGATGGCTCTTACCTTTTTCAAAGCATTGTTCTATTGGCCAGCGCATTAGTGATACTTTGCAGAGTTTATTAAACGGTATGTCTTCGGGGGCATCGGAAATTGCAAATTTTATCTGACCATCCGAAGAACGACGTAGAAATAACCAAACAGGTGAGTCCTCGGGCATTCCATTTCTAGAAGGGTAAACTCTGAAGGCTGCGACATGCGCTATAATTGGACCTTTAGCGCCTTCACCCAAAACAACGGGTGTCCATTTGATATCGTGAAACTTGACTATATTTGAAACTTTCCCGGATTCGATTTCTCCGGGCAGGATAGTTTCTTTTTTCGGTCGAGGTCCACGACCTTTGTAAGGAGGGAGCCCCACTTTGGGTTTCTCAAGAAAAACTTTTGTGTCAGAGCGGATATGGGCAAAGTAACAAAGGCCTTCTGGTAAGTTGTTCAGAAAATTAATGTCTGAACCAAATGTGGCATCGCAACCAACCCACTCAGCCTTGAAAAGATTTGATTTGGCGACATTTTCTATGAGTTCATGAGCAATTTGCAGCTTGGTTTTAAATATCAAATCTGAAGGGACGTGATTGTCTGTGCGCCTTTTTGCATATTCCTCAGAGAACCATATTTCCGGCATATATAATTTGGAGGTCAGTAAGCCATAACCTTTTTGAGAAGAATAGCCAACGAAAACACCGGATTGGCAGTTGTCAACTTTTCCAGCTTCTCCGCAATATTGTCTGGCGACACCGACAGATTCTTTTCCTTTTTTCAGAAAATCAGAACCGTCAACATTAATCATTCCCCCTGGGCAAGAAATGGCTTTTGACAATATAGTCTGGTGTCTGTTTTCCATGGCCTGCTGATCCCAAATGTATGTTTTCATAAAACGTTGCAGGGAACGGACTGATTGCCCATCTAAAAATTCAAGGGCGATAGGTTCAGCTGACTTTGCCTTGCAGTTGCTGAGCAATCCGGAAAAATAGGCCAGGCCTAATCGTTGTTGCTCTGTACGGCCAAAGCAACTATGAAATTGTTCATGGAAGCATACAAGTTCGTCGGCGAGGTTATTCACGTCATCTTCAGTAAGATCCATACAAGGAATGACATTGGGGTTCCAGTCGGCATGTCGTAAAATCATACGTAATCCCTCCACTTCTTTGGTTGTTGGTGGAGGACGATGAGGGGGATTTAGGGGCTTTTGTTTACAACCGATATAGGTTCTGAATTTGGGGTCTAAAATATAAACATAAACCTCCTTCTTGTGGCCGTGAAAGACATAGCTATCTCCTTGTTTGCCGCTACCATGTGTGCTGCCAAGCAATTGCCAGTTTGCAGCCTTGTAACTCGTTCCCTTAAACCGTTGCGGATCAACAAAGGTTTCAAGGAGCCATATGTCATGATTGAAGTTCTGAGGCCAATCCTTTCTGAGAAGACGAATATTACGAGAAAGAATATGTGAGGCCAAATGAGGTACATTGACCCAGGGTAAAATAAGAAAACGACTATTGCTGACGATATGTTTGAGGTGTAATTTTCGTTGTTCGATTGACCAACCAATAAATGTATCTCTGGTTCTGAGTTTTAATGCCGGGGCACTCCATGAAAGGGCGGCAATGGGACGATGCCCAATAGAGGCAATATATTTCAGGCGATGCCCTAAAAGTTTGCGATAACCAAGATAATGGTAGCTTTTGACGAGATGATCCCAAAGAGATTCAAGGTTTGATTGGCTCACCATCTGTAAAAACACTGGCGGAATATCCTTGAAAATACAGGCTATTGGCTCGGTACTAATGTGTTTTATATTTTGTGATAACACCTATGGTATTCCAAAAATATCATCAGAGGTTAAAGGACGCAGAACACCGTTCTTGCCAATCGCAAGTAAATTACAAAGGCCCGTATCCCGATCTAACGTCCTTGATGGAATCATCATACTTGAATGTTTTTCAAAAGTCTATAAAAAAATATCCGTCGCTGTAGTATTAAGAATCGGTTTATTTTGAAAGATATGAAACTTTTTCTTCTTGAAACAGTTTGGGAAGGGGGCTATATTGAACATTTTGAAACTGGCTCTACAGGATATATTATATGTTATTTGATCAACTTAGTCTTAGAACAGAACTGCTTAAAGCTATTAAATCCAAGGGTTATACCGCCCCTACTCCTATTCAGGCTGCGGCTATTCCCGTTATTCTTGACGGACGGGATATTCTTGCCCGTGCCCAGACAGGAACGGGGAAAACAGACGCATTCGTACTTCCTCTGGTTGAAATTTTAAGTCACAGGAGCTACATTGATCGACATCCTCGCGCACTTGTTCTGACTCCTACGCGGGAACTGGCGCTTCAGGTGGGAGAAGATATCAAAGCCTATGCAAGAAGGGTATCCCTGCGATGCACCGTAGTTTATGGCGGGGTTCGTATCAATCCACAAATTGCCCGGTTAGAGCGTGGTATTGATATTCTTGTAGCGACGCCTGGCCGTTTGCTGGATCTTGCCGAGCAAAAACATCTAAATCTTTCTCGCATAGAGTTTCTGGTTTTTGATGAAGCAGATAGAATGCTGGATCTGGGATTTAATCAGGAAATTCTCAATATCCTCAATCTTGTTCCATCTGAACGCAGGACAATGCTGTTTTCAGCTACCTACACCCGGCAAATCCGGGATCTTGCCAAAAAAATGTTGCAGGATCCGGAGCATATTGAGGTAACGCCCAATAATACGGCGGCAGAATCGGTTCTCCAAAAAATTCACCTGGTTGACAAACCAAATAAGCGAGCTCTTCTCATACACCTGATTACCAAAGGAAACTGGAGCCGGGTACTGGTTTTTACCCGCACAAAACATGGGGCAAACAAGCTTACTGAAAAACTTGTCGCAAAAGGTATCAATGCCTTTGCTCTGCATGGCAACAAAAGTCAATCTGTAAGGACGCGTACCCTCAAAGAATTCAAATATGGTGAGATTCCTATTCTTGTGGCAACGGATGTGGCCGCAAGGGGGCTGGATATTAGTAATTTACCTTATGTGGTCAATTACGACATCCCTGGCATCCCGGAAGATTATGTTCATCGCATCGGGCGTACAGGCCGTGCCGGTGTAAGCGGTATTGCCGTTTCCCTGGTCAGCCCCGCTGAAAAGATTTATATTAAGGCCATTGAAAAACTGCTTAAGCAGAAGATTTCGGTGGAAAAAGTTGATGGTTTTACAGCAGATAGTGATGTTCCGGATTTTGTTCTTTTACGCCCCAACAACCCGACAAGTGAACAAAAGGCAGACAAGGCCATAAAAGAAATGGTCGCCAAAAGAAATTCTTTAAAACAGCAAGCGCAAACATCTAACGCTAAAAATAAAAGTTTTGCTAAAAATTCGGAGTCAGAATTTAGATCCGGCAGAAAAAAGAATAAAACAAGAAAAAAGAAGTCTCGATCAAGATCGCAATCCCATAAATTTTCCAAACAAAGGTAAATGAAAAGTAAATTCGATGAGCCCTATTGCCCTTTGTGTAATAGTAAAGATTTAACTTTATTTTGCGAGGATAAAAATAGAATTTACTTGCGTTGCCTTTATTGTAAGCTGGTTTTTGTTCACAAGTGTTACTGGCTCAGTCCCAAAGATGAAAAGACAGTTTATGATTTGCATGAAAACAATGCGCAGGATCAAGGCTATCGCCAATTCCTTTCTCGTTTAAGTGTTCCACTATTAGAGAAGCTGGATTCAAAGCAAAAGGGCTTGGATTTTGGTTGTGGCCCAGGTCCGACCCTGTCAGCCATATTAGAAGAGCAAGGTCAGCAGGTGGATCTCTATGACCCGATTTATTACAATGATCCCTCTGTGTTTTATAAAAATTATGATTTCATCTGTGCCACTGAAGTAGTGGAACATTTGCACGATCCTGACAGGGAATTTGCTGCATTGTTTAAGATGTTAAGAACAGATGGTTGGTTGGGCATTATGACCAAACTGGTGACAAATAAACAGGCTTTCAGCCAATGGCACTATATACGTGACATGACACATATTTGCTTTTATAGTCAAAGCACCTTTGAATACCTTGCCCAGCGCTTCAATGCCGAACTTAACTTTATCGCAAATGATGTTATATTGCTCAACAAGAAAGGTATGGGGGCTTTCTTGAATAAAGATTACTTTTTGACAACCTGAGCAAAAGCAAAAAACGGCTCGGCTTTGGGTGAATGAAAGTACAGATTAGGAACAATATACATGTAATTGGTTGAAATCCTTAACTTTAGGCACACGTAGAGACAAGGCATGCCTTGTCTCTACCACTTTAGGAACTTTCATATAAAAAACTCACTTAAAAATAACTTCACATTTTAGCATCCCAGCTTCAGCTTGCTATGGCATGCAAATTGCTTCTAATAAAGATTATTCAAGTATCAGCTTAATAATTTTACAGGAGTATTTGCTTATGGCCAAAATAGATGCTTTTTTTAAATTAATGCACGAGCAGGGAGCTTCGGATTTACACCTGGTATCCGGGCAGCAACCGGCACTGAGAGTCCTTGGTGATATAGAAAGAATAAAATACAAGATCCTTGAAAGTGACGATCTTAGAAGCATGTTGTACGAAATTGCACCGGAAGATAAAATCAAGGTATTTGAAGAGACCGGAGATATCGACTTTGGATACGAAATACCAGGCATTGCCAGATATCGTGCAAATTTTTTTATGCAAAAATACGGAGTCGCAGCAGTTTTCAGAGAGATTCCCAGCACAATACTGTCAGCTGCCCAGCTCGGCCTCCCCTCTGTAATTTCCAAACTGGCCTCTTTACCAAGAGGACTTGTAGTGGTAACCGGCCCTACTGGCAGTGGAAAATCTACTACCCTGGCAGCCATTATCGACGAGGCCAATGAAACACGCAAAGACCATATTATTACAATTGAAGACCCAATTGAATTTGTTCATAAAAGCAAGCAATGTATTGTAAATCACCGGGAAGTCGGTCTTCATACTAAAACATTCAGTGCTGCATTGCGTGGCGCGTTGCGTGAGGATCCGGATATTATACTGGTTGGTGAAATGAGAGACCTGGAAACTATATCCCTGGCTATTGAAGCCGCATCTACAGGTCATCTTGTTTTCGGCACGCTCCATACAACCAGCGCGGCAAAAACCGTAGATCGTATTATCGAGGTATTCCCTTCCGGTGAACAGGCACAAATCCGTTCAACTCTTTCTGACGGCTTAAGAGCTGTTATAGCGCAGGTTCTTTTTAAAAGGATTGATAAAAAGGCCAGATGTGCCGCTCTTGAAATACTCATAGCTACTCCGGCAGCCAGAAATTTGATCAGAGAGTCAAAAACCCACCAGCTTGCGTCAACACTCCAGACAGGAAAAAGATACGGAATGCAGCTTCTGGATGATGCAGTTATGGAACTTTATAATAAAGGATGGATTGGTGCGGATGAAGCATATTCCAAAGCTAATGACAAGGCGCGCTTCAGGGCGCTTCTCAAGAATCCTCCCACTGATTTTACCGAAGCATAAACAGGCAGGCCGTATATGAAAAAGCAAGAAATTGATTATATTTTGACAAAAATGCTTGATGCTTATGAAAACATATCAGACCTTAACCTTACGGTAGGCAAACCCCTTCAGGTTGAAAGTTCAGGGGAATTGATTCCAATTGATTTAACCCCTCCTTTTCAAAAACTTACACCCTTTCAAACAGAAATTATTGCTATGAATCTGATCAATAATGACCGCCGTCTTACAGATTCGCTTATTAAAAAAGGGTCCTGTGATCTATCGTACAGCCTGCCGGGCAAGGCCAGATTCAGAGTAAACATTTTTTCACAATCAGGCAATTATTCGATTGTATTGCGGCGTCTCGAAGCTAAAGTGCCGACTATCGAAGAACTGAACCTTCCTAATGTTTTTTACAAGATTGCCAAGGAAAAAAACGGGATAGTTTTTGTTACCGGAGCCACAGGCTCGGGGAAATCCACATCTCTGGCGACAATACTGAACGATATTAATGAACATAAGTCTGTTCATGTTGTAACTCTTGAAGATCCTATTGAATATCAACATCCTCAAAAAAAATCCACATTTAACCAAAGAGAATTGGGGCTTGATTTTGATAAATTTGCCAGTGGCTTGCGTGCTGCTTTAAGACAAGCACCCAAGGTTATTCTGGTCGGTGAAATGCGAGACAGGGAGACTGTGGAAATCGGTTTAAGCGCCGCTGAAACAGGCCATCTTGTTTTAACAACACTGCATACTGTTGATGCGGGACAAACAATAAATCGTATTCTTGGCATGTTTAACTCTGAAGAGGAAAAACAGATTCGAATACGGCTGGCAGATACAATCAGGTGGGTAGTATGTCAGCGCCTGATTCCTAAAGTAGGCGGAGGGCGTGCTGCTGCATTCGAAATTCTTGGCACCAATGTAAGGGTCAGGGATTCCATCCTCAACGGTGAAGCAGAAGGTAAAACATTTTATGAAATTATGCAGGCCGGCAAACCTTTCGGTATGACTACATTCGATGACCACATTTCCGAACTATACGGGCAAGGTCTTGTTCAGGAAGAGACTGCCATGGCTTACTCCTCACACAAGGCTGTTATGGGACGCAGTATAGATTCATTGAAAAGTTCACGCGGCGAGGCAACTTCTGATATTGATGATCTTGCACTAGATTATCAATATACTGACAAAAATGATTATAATGATTATAATTAGGAGATATCCTGTTTTATTATGAACATAATATGTGAAAAGTGTCAGAGCAAATTTAAAATAGCAGATGAAAAAATTCCAGCGGGCAAAACAGCATCATTTCCTTGCCCCAAGTGTAAGGCAAAGATATCCGTTTCAGGGAAGGTGACCGATAAAAGCAGTCAGGATCCGGTTAATGAAAAATTTGATTTTTGTAAATCAGATAAATCCGGTTATGAGCCCGATGAAAAAGCTTTTGCTTTTGTTGAAGAAGAAGGTGATACAGTTTTAATTTGTGAAGAAGACCCGGTTATAAAAAATAAAATAAGTAAAGTACTTGATATTATGGAATATAGCATTACAGATGCTGCGAATTCAAGGGATGCATTAACCAGGCTGCGATACCATACTTATAATTTAATAATAGCCAACGAACGTTTCGATACATCCAATCCTGATACTAATACAGTATTAACGTTTCTTGAACGGCTAACCATGTCCTCCAGGCGTAATACATGTGTTATTCTTTTAAGCAGCAGATTCCGTACAATGGATAACATTATGGCCTTGCATAAAAGTGTCAATTGCATTATAAATATAAGAGATATTAGCAATATCGACAAAATATTGAGCAAAACCCTAACAGAAAATGAATTTTTTTTCAGAGTTTATAACGAGGTTTTAAAGGAATCAGGACGAATATAGAGGGAAGTTCTGCCATACAATATCGTTTTGAAATTACTTTATAGAACAAATGGGAACAGGAAGTTATACCTGCAAAGATTACAGGGAAGAGATGATGATGCTCGGACTGCAAAAACGTTTGCACGATAAGAATTTATCCGATGCCGAGCGCCACGCTATTACCAAACAAATCAAAGAGATCAAAAAAAAAATGGGTATGGATTAAACAGATTCCTGGCCTATTATATAGAGTCCCTCCAGAGTAAGATCCGGTTCCACCGTCTTAATAGTCTTGCATACATCACACATAAGCATTGATAATCCTCCGGTAGCAATGACCAATGGGCTTTTATCCATCTCATTTTCAATCAACCTGACCATTCCATCCACAAGACATGCGTATCCATAGATAATTCCCGATTTCATACTGCTGACAGTATCATGCCCAATGACTTTTTCAGGAGGATCTGCAAGATCAATTCTGGGCAGTTTTGATGTATTAAGAAAAAGGGCTTCAGCAGCAATTTTGATTCCAGGACTGATAACGCCCCCCAGATATGCTCCGGCCATGGAAACTGCATCAAAAGTCGTTGCAGTGCCAAAATCTATTACAATTAAATCGGTTTTATATTTATGAAATGCAGCCACGGCATTCACAATTCTGTCCGCTCCGAGTGCAGTAGTTGCCTTGTAAAGAACCGTAAGGATCGAGGTAGAATCTGCATCAACCCATAAGGGCGAACAAGCAAGATATTTATAACAAAAAGAATTAATGGCTGGATGTATAGAAGGTACAACTGACGCAATAACGGTTTTTTTTATTTCGGAAAAACTAATGCCTGAATCATTAAAAATAGCGAACATTTGGGTGTGCAATTCATCTATTCCTGAATTCTTTTCTGTTTTGAAACGCCATTGTTTTTTAAGTTTGGCACCATCAAATATGCCCACTACAATATTTGTATTTCCCGCGTCTATAGCCAGCAGCATTATTTTTTCCTGTTTTTAAGATATATATTTTTGGTAATGGGTCAAACCTGTAGCTAAGTATAAATATCAACGCCAAATTCGACTTTATTAATCAGCAACCCTCTGAATTAAGAGATGGATACACGTATTCCTTATTTGTTCGTTGACGCTTTTTAAGTGTAAACCAGAAAAAAAAGATGCCAAAAATTCACAATAATATCATCAGAATCGGGGATTGATCCTGACTTTGCCTATTTTTTAAAAAAAAGATAAAGAGCAAGACAGATTAATATAAAAGCAAAAATCTTTTTAAAATAGAAAGTAGGAACATATTCCACCAGGCGAGCGCCTGCCTGAGCTCCTATTATTCCGCCTGCGCCCAGCAGAAAACCAACCTTATAATCTATATTGGATAGCTTCATATGAGCCAACAAAGCTGAAATTGATATTATCAGAACACCCAAAAAAGATGTTCCGACTGCCTTTTGAGCTGTATATCCAAAAAAAATAAGCAAAGGCACTATCATAAATCCACCGCCCAGCCCGGAAAAAGCTGCGCAAATACCTATAACGGCACCAACAACAATAATTAAAATATTAGTCATAATCTATCCCTGTTCATTAGGGCTCGCGTAAAAATAACTTTACATCTTAAATCAAGAAAGAAACCAGGTGCGCACGAACCCGCTCATATACATCTGCCACGCGGGTAGATGTTTTGGGAAGTGCATCTCTCAATATTTCAAGATATTTATTATCCCGAACCATTTGAAATGTTCGGGGAAAGTTAATGTCATAGATCCATCCAATCTGAAGCATCTTGAAATCGTTGAGTGTTTTAAGGTCAGACATTTTGACGAGTTTACCATTCATAAGGGTCTTGTAAACCGAATCTGAAATCTGCGGGCTATCCGGTAAATCCAATTCAATGGCCTTATTTCGCTTATGTCCGGCATTTTGATAATAATCTGTAACCACGCGCCAAATATCCACTTTATCTGCATCCCTGAGAAGTTTCAGAAAAAAAAGACAACGTTCCTCTTCTCCGGCGGGCAGATCGGCACGGTTATGGTATCTTACCGCCCTGATAATAAGGCTTGCTGCATCAGGATCAAGGCCGCGTAATACATGATTTGTTTGTATAACTTTCACTCCAAGCGCAGCATGGTCTTCTGATTTGTAATCCGCAAATGTCCTGTACCGTTTGAATTGCTCGAACCGTCCGATATCATGCAGCAACGCAGCCGATTCAGCCGCACAGAGGTCATCTCGTGATAAATCAAGACTCCTTCCAATATCTACAATCACTTCGCAGACCCTCAAGGTATGCTCCCTTTTCAAATCCATATTTTCCTGAACAATCGGATCATCAGAAGAAAATTGGAGAACATACTCTTCGAACCAGGTCTTCAGCCCCGGCAAAATTACGTGTGGATTCATTTAATAGACCTCACGTTAAGACCTGCAACGATCCCTGCAGCTCCCTTAACTGTTCTAATTTTTCAAAAGCTTTGCCGCTTGCAAGAGCCTCTTTGGCTTTATCAAATCCCTGAGCATAGCTTTTTACCATATCCGATATATAAAGAGCGGCAGATGCATTCATGCAAAAAAAATCCGCATCAGGAGTATCGTATTCGCCCTTAAGCACGTTAAGGATTCGCTTGGCGTTTCCATACGCGGAACGGCTGCTGGCAATTTTTGAAATTGGAACAGTCTTAAGGCCAAAATCTTCAGGAGTCACTTCATAGGTATGAATAGAGACGTCTCTTAATTCCACCACCCTGGTTGGCCCTGCGATCGAAAATTCATCCATGCCTTTATTTTTATCGATGCCGTCGGACATTCCAAAAGGAGCTATGGCAGCCGGCATTTTAATCTCTTTAAGCACTTGAATCAGTTGAATACATACTTCCTGAGAGTAGCCTCCTATCACAATGCTGTTTGTTTGTTCACAGGGACAGGTAAGGGGCCCGATGATATTTAGCACCGAAGTAAACCTCATGCTTTTTATAAGTCTTGCCCACCCGGATTTAAGGAAAGCTTCACCAGGAAGATAACAGATACCGTACATTTCAAGACATTTTTCAGCCTGGGTAAGAGGTGCGTTCAGGTCTATCCCTAAAATATCCATAATATCCGACGCTCCGGAAACGCCTGTTACCAGCCTTGCTCCTTTTTTAGCAATCGGTAACCCGCAAGCTGAGGCTATTAATGCAGCAGGAGTAGAACAGTTGACCGTCTTCAGGGTATCTGAGCCTGTCCCTACAATATCACAGATCGGCCCCTTAATACTGATTTTTAATTTTGAAGTATCATATTTGTCAAGAGCATCCCATGCTCCTGAAAGTTCAACGATTGAAGGGCTTCTTGAAATATGGGCTATAAGGAAAGCTCCCTGCTGGAGTTCGGGCTGCTCATTAAGGATTACCTGTTTGTATGCTTCACAGGCTTCTTCTCGTGTCATAAATTCACCAGCCGCAATTGAAGATATTTTATGCCCAAAAGCGCGTAATTGAGTTTCTGATGCCATCAGATTTCCTTTTTAGATGAAAGTGTCTAAAGTTAATGATTTCAACTAATTATAGCTGTATTGTTCCTTATAATTCTACAACAAATTTTAGTACCGCACTGGAGAGAATTTTCGGGAAAACCGAAGAAACCTGTTCCAGGCTGATATGCTCTTCTATAAGAAAAACAACTATGTTTTTATGTTTTGTTAATATCTCAACCGCTTCCTTGATCTGTTTCCGGGTACATCCATATGCTCCGGCTACTTTTAATTGTTTGTAGTGGATTTCATTTATCAGAGCTGCAGGAATTGATTTGGAATCCGTAAACCCGCTGAAAAGGCAGAATCCCCCGCCGTTTTTAAGCCTGTTCAAGCCATTCAGAAAAGTATCTACAGAAGATGCCGCATTAATAACAAATTCAAATTTCATCAGGTTAAATTCCTGAGCTGTCTTTATCCCGATTTCATTCTGGAATTTTTTTGATATCTTTAATTTATCAGGGTTGATCTCGATAATAAAGGGATTTGCATTTTTTTCTTTTACTGCCAGCGCCATTAAAAGCCCTGCTGGCCCTGCACCATAGATGAGAACATTGCTTCCTGCTGTTACATTAATTCTTTCGAGGGCATTTATTGTGCATGCCAAAGGCTCTGCCAGCACCGCAATATCTCCTGGTAATTCATCCGGAATCGGAATCAGGCTTGATTTCGGAACAGTCACATATTCCGCAAAACCCCCATTTTTATGAAAACCTGTAATTTCCATCTTTTCACAAAGATTTTCTGTTCCTTGTCTGCATTGCACACAAGCACCGCAGGCTTTACCCGGCCAAATTACAAAACGTTTATGACCATCCATTTCGTATCCACATATTTCATGGCCTAAAATTCTTGGGACAACAAGATCTCGCTGCCCCATCTTCCACATCTTGGCGTCTGTTCTGCACACAGCACAATGAGTAACTTTTAAAAGAATTTCACCATAATTTACATCAGGAACTGGTGTTTTTTGATAGTTCAAGGAGCCAATTTTTTCTAAAATCAGTGAGTTCATATTCATAACAGGGTATGCACAGGAATCAACGATATTCATACTCAATCTGCCTCTCGTTCTAAGGGACGTGGAAAAAAATAATCATCCCAATTAGCATCCCCGCTTCAGGCTGCTTTTGCCCGATCCCAAATTTCAAAAACATTGAAATAGTTCACTATTACTGCGCCTTTTAAAATTTACGATCGACCAAAATCAACCCAAATCCGGGCGCTTCTTGGAACGATTATTTTTTTCCGCCTCCCTAAGTCCGTTTTTAATTATCAATTATTTTTTTTAAAATCTTCAAAGCCTCGTCATAGTCATAACTGTCTATCCATTTTTGAATATCTTCTGACACCGAACTGTCTAAATTTTCTCTAAGGATTTCAAAACAGCTATTGATTTTTTCA
>JAGGWL010000230.1 GCA_021157555.1 Deltaproteobacteria bacterium
AACATACAGAAAAAATTAATCTTGTTCTCTGTTTCATTAAAACGTCTGTTCCTTAATTTAACTTTTACAAGGTTTATATCACTTGCGCGTACATTGGCATTAACTGCTTCAAGAATTCGGAAATCTGTTTTTTTATAAATATTCAAGCGCAGGATAAATTGTTTAACAACAGGCTGAGGTACAAACAGTCTTAAAAAGTTTTTGTTTCCGGGAAACAAGAGAATTGATTCATAATTAACCGATAAAAGAGCAGCTTCAATTTTGTCCTCATCCTTTTTTTGAAACTTGCTTGATTCAAGAATATCTTCAAACTGCATCTGAATTCTTTCATCAGGATAAAAAATCAGCTCAAGGAGTGAATCTCTTTCGCAGTTTTCAGTATCAACAAGTATTTCGTTTAGCTCCTCCAGCGAGGGGCTCCCAAAGGTTGAATCTATATAATCAATAACATCAGTGGTTATGATAATACCGTCATGAAATAAAGAAAGTATCTGTTTTGATAATAGATTGCATGTTGAACTTAATTCTATATTCATAAATATTTAAATAAAACAAAAGGCTTCTGCATTGCCAGATTTTTTTACGCAAAATTCAAACTAAATCTGAGCGCACTTCTACGAAGTTGTTTCGTCCTCGTTCTTTACGTTGGTTGCAATTTTAGAGACAAGGCATGCCTTGTCTCTACGGCTTTCCCCAAATTCTCGACGATCAGTACTTTTAGTTTTTAAAAAAATCGGCAAAAGGATTGTTAAATGGTTTTACCATTTTTTTCTGTTTTTTAGGTTTTGTCGGAAATAATTTTTTAGGGTTCTCTTTTTTGGGCTCTTTTTTTTGGTCCGGGAATGTTTTCAGCGATAATGAGATCCTTTTTCTTTCATGATCTACTTCCAGAATTGATACTTTTACTTTTTGCTGTACCTTGACTATATCTGATGGATTTTTTACAAATCCGTCAGATATCTCGCTTATATGGACAAGACCGTCCTGATGAACGCCAATATCCACAAAAGCGCCGAAGGCTGTAACATTGGTCACTATTCCTGGAATCTTCATGCCGACTTCAAGATCCGCTATTTTTTCTATGCCCTCTTCAAATGCAAAAGCTTCGAACTCTTCTCTGGGATCACGACCGGGTTTTGCAAGTTCATCCATTATGTCGTTCAGGGTCGGTAGCCCAATGCCATCACTAACATACTTTAAGAGATCAATTTTTTTCCTGAGCTCTGATTTGGTCATTAGATCTTTTACGCGGCATCCAATATCTTTGACCATTTTTTCAACCACATGATAAGATTCAGGATGTACAGCGCTTGTATCCAGCGGATTTTCCCCATTATAGACCCTTAAAAATCCGGCTGACTGTTCAAAAGCCTTTGGCCCCAGCCTGGAAACTTTTTTTAAATCTTTTTTTGATTCAAAAGGACCGTTTTCATTCCTGTATGCCACTATGTTGCGTGCAAGCCCGGGCCCGAGACCGGAAATATACGAAAGAAGCTGAGCACCGGCTCTATTTGTGTCTGCCCCGACTTTGTTAACACAGCTTATTACAAGATCATCCAGGGATCCTTTTAACTCTGTTTGATCAACATCATGTTGATATTGACCGACACCAATTGATTTTGGTGCAATTTTGACAAGTTCTGCCAGAGGATCCATCAGACGCCTGCCGATTGAAACAGCTCCGCGCACTGTAAGATCAAGATCCGGAAATTCTTCCCGTGCAACCTCAGAGGCGGAATAAATGGAAGCTCCGCTTTCATTAACCATTATAATCAGGAGATTTTCAGGAAGCCCGATTTTTTTTAAAAAAGACTCGGTCTCTCTTCCTGCAGTACCATTCCCTAAGGCTATAGCGCCTATTTCAAATCGCTTGCACAGATTTTTGACTTTATCTGCTGCTTCAGAATCCTTTTTTTGGTTCATATTTGGAAAAATGGTATCATTGCATAAGAGTTTGCCCTGATTGTCAAGGCAGACTATCTTGCATCCGGTTCTGAATCCGGGGTCTATTCCCATGACTCGCTTGGCGGCCAGAGTGGGTGCGAGCAGCAATTCCTTAAGGTTATCAGTAAAAATTTTTATAGCCTCAGCATCTGCTTTTTCTTTTGATGCCAGCCTGATTTCCGTTTCCATTGATCTTGATAACAGCCTTTTATAGCAATCATTAATTGCCAGCTTTACCTGTTTGGAATCGTCACCGCTCCCTTTTAGGAAAAGCTCTTCAAGTATGTTTAATGCATCTTCCGGTTTTGGAGCAATTGTCAGGTTTAAGATATCCTCTTTTTCGCCTCTTCGCATGGCAAGCAGTCTGTGTGACGGAACCGCAGAAACAGACTCTTCCCATTCAAAGTAGTCCCTGTATTTTTTCCCTTCTAATTCTTTACCGGATGCTACCGAAGATTGAACAATTCCTTTTGAGGCAAACAGACTGCGAAGAAGAACGCGGGCATCCTGATTTTCACTGACAATCTCGGCCATAATATTTCTTGCGCCCGTCAGCGCAGCCTCCACGTCATCGACACCTTTTTCAGGATCAACAAATTTTTGAGCCTCTTTAAACGGATCTATCCCTGTTTGAGCAAATATAATTTCGGAAAGCGGTTCCAGCCCTTTTTCTCTGGCAATGGAAGCCTTGGTGCGGCGTTTGGGTTTATATGGCAAATAAATATCTTCAAGGGTGCTTATATCTTCGGCAGCCATGACTTCTTTTTCAAGTTCATCAGTTAAATGTCCATGCTGCTCCAGAGATTTAAGAACAGCCTCTCTGCGCGCGTCCAATTCTTTTAGTTTGCCAAGTCTGTCACGGATTGCAGTTATTTCTACTTCATCAAGGGAGTCGGTAGCTTCCTTTCTATAGCGTGCAATAAAAGGTATGGTTGCGTCCTGTTCAAGCAGGTTGATAGCGGCTTTGATCTGTGTTTCCTTTAATTTAAGTTCAGATGCAATTTTTGATATATATTTATTCATACAGATTCTTTTCTTCTAATAAGATTGTTTTTGGAATATTGCCCATTAAGCAGAATTTTTACAATGCTGCCTGGCTGAGCAAAAGGTTGAGATTTTTCGTCCTTGTCAATAATATCCCTGATTTTATCGCTGATTGCCGGTCCTTTTTTACAAAGTATGCTTATTTCATCACCTTTAAATATCTTATTTCGCACTTCAATAGAGATATAATTCCCTGAGCCGTCATTTATTATCTTGGCGATAAAACGATGTTTCGGTTTTTGAAGGCGCTCGTAATTGGGAATGATCTGCTCAGGGTCATTAAAATAAAACCCGGTGCAATATCCTCTGTTATTGATATAGCTGAGTTCCTTGATCCACTCATCGTCCACTTCATAATGATCAGGATTGTCGTAATAACGATCTATTGCCTCTCTATAGACTTTTACAGTTGAAGCAAGGTAATTGATCCCTTTCATCCGGCCTTCAATTTTTAAAGATGTAATCCCGGCCTTAATCATTTCAGGTATATGTTCGATCATGCAAAGATCGCTTGAGTTAAAAATATAAGTGCCGCGATTATCTTCGGCAACAGGCATATATTTGCCGGGACGCAGCTCTTCCACAACCGAGTATTTCCATCTGCATGGATGTGAACAGAGGCCGCGATTGCTGTCTCTGAGTGTCATAAAATTGCTCAGCAAACATCGCCCCGAGTAGGATATACACATGGCGCCGTGAACAAAAGCTTCAATTTCCGCTTCGCTATGCAAGCCTATTTCACTGATTTCTTGCAGAGAGAGCTCCCTGGCCGCGTTTATCCTTTTAATTCCAAGCTGTTCCCAGAAAAGAACTGATTTGTAGTTTGTCGTATTTGCCTGGGTACTGAGGTGCACCGGTATTTCAGGAACCAGATTACGAGCTTCCATAAAGATGCCCGGGTCGGCAATAATAAGGGCATCCGGCCCGATTGCGCCAAGTTCTTTAAGATGCTCGGCAATTGCTTTTTGTTCGGAATTTCTGGAATAAATATTGCAGGCAATATAGACTTTGACTTTGTTGGCATGCGCAAATTTAATGGCTTGCTCCAGTTCGTCATGGGAAAAATTACCGGAAAAATTTCTAAGGCTGAAATCTTTTCCTGCCAGATAGACCGCATTTGCTCCATAGTTTATCGCAATTTCCAGTTTTTCAAAGTTTCCTGCCGGAGCAAGAAGTTCTATCTTGTTTTTTATATTCATAACAGGTAGTTTATTACATCTTCAAATATAATCAAGCTTGAAAAAAATAAGGATATGATTATAGTGTAAATTATGGAAGAAAAAAATATAAAAAAAGAAAAAAAGAAAATCATGAATGAAGGCATTCCCGATCCCAAACAGATTGAGAAAGAAATAGGTGAGTTTCTGGCAAAAAAGTTTGGCGGCACAGTAAAGGTAGTATCCCCTGTGATGTTGCCCAAAGAAATGGAGCCGGATAAGCCTGAAAAAAAACCTGCACAAAAAAGTATAGATTTTAATTTAACACCTGAAGAGCTTATTTTTTACCTTGACCAGTATATAGTCAAGCAAGATGAGGCGAAAGCTGTTATCGCAACAAAAATATGTACCCATTTTAACAGAATAAAGCGTTTAAGCGACGCAAGTGTCGAGATGGATGACATGGTCGGGGGCATAAAGAACAATGTCCTTATGATAGGGCCTACCGGTGTCGGCAAAACTTACATGCTCAAACTTATTGCAAAGAAAATAGGTGTCCCGTTTGCAAAAGGAGATGCAACCAAATTCAGTGAAACCGGGTATGTAGGAGGTGATGTAGAAGACCTTATCAGAGATCTTGTCAGAGACGCTGATGATGATATCGGGATAGCACAATATGGTATAGTTTATATTGATGAAATTGATAAAATAGCCTCAAGCCGCAACCTTGCAGGATCTGATATTTCCCGTACAGGCGTTCAGCGAGCTCTGCTGAAGCCGATGGAAGATACGGATGTGGAGCTGAAGGTTCAACATGATCCTATTTCCATGATCCAGGAAATAGAAAAATATCGTAAAACAGGTAAACGGGAAAAAAAAACAGTTAATACAAAAAACATACTTTTTATCATGAGCGGCGCTTTTTCGGAACTTTCGGAAATTATAACAAGGCGAATGACCAAACAGAATATCGGTTTTGGAGCGCAGCTTAAAAACGCTGAAGAAGATACCGCAAAATTAAAAAATGTTAAGTCCGAAGACCTTATAGAATTCGGATTTGAATCGGAATTTATCGGCAGGCTTCCAGTCATAGCTGTTTTTGAAAGATTAGCAAAAGATGATCTTTATGAAATTCTTAAAAATCCAAGCAATCCGATTATGCTTGGTAAAAGACTTGATTTTTCAGCTTATGGAATAGATATAAAGTTTGAGGATGATCTTCTTGAAGCTTTGGCATGTCGAGCTTTTGAAGAAAACACAGGAGCAAGAGGCCTGGTTAGCGCAATAGAAAAGGCATTGCTGTTGTTTGAAACAAGACTCCCATCGACTGATCTTAAAATATTTCCGGCTACAACTTCAGTTCTTGATTCTCCTGAAGCCTATATGGAAAAACTTTTATCTCCTTCAGGTCGAAATAAAGCAGAAAGCAATCAGGAGAGCGTCTACAAACAACTGGTAGTTAATGAAAAAGAATTTATAAAAAATTACCTGGTATCAAGAAAACAAATTTTTTCCAAAAAATATAATATTGCGCTTACGCCTTCGCAGATTAATATTGCCGCTGAATATTACTCCAGAAAGATAATGGATATCGGCACTGTTTTAAAAAAAATAAAACCATATTATGATGAAGTCAAAAAAATAGAGCTATTCTTTTTTAATATGCACGATGTCAATATTATTTTTGAAGATGATGCTGTTGATTATATACTTGAACAGATTATAGTATATTCAATGAAACAGGAAGATTTTTGTAAGGAATTGACTCAAAATTTTGAGCATGGCTTAAAATTAATTCGAGAAAAAACAGGAAAAAACAGGTTTTTTATTACAAAAAAAGCTTTAGATGATCCGGATAATTATATCCAAACTCTAATAAAACAAGAATTAAGCAGGCACGATTTGTCGGCGATTGATTAAAAGGCTTCCAGTGGCCTTTGCGAGAATACAACTATGATTGGAATTTCAAAACTTTACTGCGGAACAGCGGAGCTTTCTGATGTGCTTCGTTATGGACGTGATTCTTCTAAACTCCCTTCTCACCTGTTACAGTTTTCATATGACAAAAAGCCGGTAGTGGTATGGAACATCACGAGAAAGTGTAATCTAAAGTGTGTTCACTGTTATGCACATGCCAAAAATCAGGATTTTGAAAATGAACTTTCTACACATGAAGGATTTGCAATAATTGATGACCTTGCCGAATTCGGTGTCCCTGTTATTCTGTTTTCAGGAGGAGAACCTTTGACCCGCAAGGATCTGCCTGAACTTGCAGCATATGCTATAAAAAAAGGGCTGCGCGCTGTAATTTCGACTAATGGCACATTGATAACAAAAAAGACTGCTCAAACATTAAAGAAAATAGGTTTATCATATGTCGGCATAAGTATAGACGGAATGGAAGAGATAAACGATCGCTTTCGGGGCGTAAAGGGAGCCTTTAATGCAGCTATTAAAGGGATTGAGAATTGCAAGGCGGCCGGTATAAAGGTGGGACTTCGTTTTACTATTAATAAATTTAATGCTGGTGAAATTCCGCAAATCTTCGATCTTTTGGAAGAGATGGATATACCCAGGGTTTGTTTTTATCATCTTGTTTATGCCGGACGCGGATCCGAACTTATTAAAGAGGATTCAACTCACGCCGAGACAAGAAAAATTGTTGATCTGATCCTGAAACGTACCAAAGAACTGCATGATAAAGGAAAACCCAAAGAAGTTTTAACTGTGGATAATCATGCTGACGGCCCTTATTTGTATATGAAATTACTTAAAGAAGATCCTGAGAGAACAAAGGGAGTGCTTGAACTCCTTAAAATGAATGAGGGCAACAGCTCCGGCCGGGGTATAGGATGTATAAGCTGGGATGGTGAAGTTTATCCTGATCAGTTCTGGCGGCATCACAGCTTCGGTAATGTTAGAAACAGGCCTTTTTCAGAAATATGGACAGATCTTTCAGAGCCTTTGATGAAGAAACTGAAAGATAAAAAAAAGTATGTTACTGGAAGATGTGCAACCTGCAAATGGCTTGATATATGTGCCGGTAATTTCAGAGTCCGTGCCGAAGCTGCCACGGGCGATCTTTGGGCACCTGATCCGGCATGTTATTTAACTGATGAGGAAATATAGCCCTTAGATAAAGATTTTGGGTGCGTTATCGGTCGTCGGAGTATTATAATACGCCTTCCTCCCTCTGGCCTTCCCAAAATTATTATCTTAAAGCCTATATTATAAGGACAAATATGCTTTTTCCCGAATACAGATCCCGACGCTTGAGGCAAAATAACGGATTCCGCAGGATGATACGTGAAACAATCCTTTCGGTTAATGATCTGATTATGCCCCTTTTTGCGATTTCCGGAAACAATATCAAAAATCCAATACCGTCCATGCCGGGGCAGTACCAGTTATCAATAGAAAATCTTGTAAAAACAGCAGAATATGCATATAGCTTTGGAATACCGGCTGTAATGATATTCGGCATACCTGATAAAAAGGATTCTTTGGGAACGGAAGCTTATGCAGATGATGGTATTGTTCAAAAAGCAGTCCATGCACTCAAAAATAGCATTCCAGGGCTTGTCGTGATAACAGATGTCTGCTTATGCCAGTATACGGATCACGGACATTGCGGTATAGTAAAGGGCAATATTGTTGATAATGATTCCACCATTGGTCTGCTTGCTGAAACCGCTTTGTCTCATGTACAGGCTGGCGCGGATATGGTAGCGCCATCGGACATGATGGACGGTCGTATTGCTGAAATAAGAGAGCGGCTGGATGAGAACGAATGCAGTAATATTCCCATAATGTCATATTCCGCCAAATATTGTTCCGCTTATTATGGCCCTTTTCGGGAGGCAGCAGATTCAGCGCCGAAATTCGGTGATAGAAAAACCTATCAAATGGACCCGTGCAATGGACTTGAGGCACTCCGTGAAGTAGAACTGGATGTTAGCGAAGGTGCAGACATTATAATGATAAAGCCGGCCCTTCCTTATCTTGATATTATCCGCCGCACAAGAGACGCTATTGATCTTCCATTGGCAGCATATAATGTAAGCGGAGAATATGCCATGATAAAAGCAGCAGATCAAAAAGGATGGATTGACGGCCCAAAAGTAATGATGGAAACTTTAATTTCCATTAAACGCGCAGGAGCCGATATGATATTAACATATTTTGCCATTGAGGCTGCGGAAGCATTGAAAAATGGAGCATAAACACCAAACCGGTCACCCAAAAGATCAAAGCGGTGCAAATCTTCGTCTTGTTGCCTGGGAGATTACACGTAATTGTAACCTTTCATGCATACACTGTCGCGCGGCCGCCACCCAAGGCCCTTATAGCGGCGAACTTGAGACTGAAAAAGCACTTCGCCTGGTAGATCAGATAGCCGATGTGGGAAACCCTATAGTAATACTTACAGGCGGCGAACCACTGTTAAGATCTGACATTTTTGAAATAGCCTCATATGGCACTCAAAAAGGACTCCGCATGGTGATGGCCCCCAACGGTACCTTGATAACCGGGGCTTTTGCAAAAAAAATGATCGAATCGGGCATTAAAAGAATCAGCATCAGCCTGGACGGAGCAGATAAAAAAAGCCACGACAGTTTTAGAGGAGTCGAAGGCGCTTTTGCCGGTGCCCTTAACGGTATAAAATTTGCCAAAGAGGTCGGCCTGGAATTTCAAATAAATACAACTATAACACAAAAAAATCTTGCCCAAATC
>JAGGWL010000359.1 GCA_021157555.1 Deltaproteobacteria bacterium
ATATGGTAAGCGGCGGCAAATTTTATCAGGGCAGCATGGATGATCAGGCTTTGCTTGACAGGATTTTTTCGGAAAATCGAATTAAGGCAGTGATGCATTTTGCAGCTTATTCACTGGTCGGCGAATCTGTTGAAAAACCTTTAAAGTACTATAAAAACAATGTGTCAGGCACTCTGGGGCTGATCAACGGGATGATAAAGCACAATGTAAAATATTTTATATTCTCTTCCACGGCAGCAGTGTACGGTGAACCTGTTGAAGTGCCGATCACAGAAGAGCATCCCTTAAAACCAACCAATCCATATGGAGCTACCAAGATTGCTGTGGAGCAAATGCTGCATGATTGCGATACAGCTTATGGTCTTAAATATATGAGTCTGCGTTATTTTAATGCAGCGGGCGCTGATGAGTCGGGGGAGATTGGAGAACGTCATGATCCGGAAACCCACCTGATTCCATTGATACTTAAAACCGCGGCAGGCGAGCGGGAAAGTATCAGTATTTTTGGAACAGATTATCCTACACCTGACGGAACCTGCATAAGGGATTATATTCATGTAAATGATCTGGCTCAGGCTCACAGCCTTGCGGTTGAAGCTCTTTTTAACGGTAAACCGAGTGCGACCTATAATCTTGGCAACAGCAAGGGATATTCTGTCAGGGAAGTGATAGATATTGCCGGAAAAATTACAGGCCGTGTCATACCTGTAGTTGAGGCAGGCCGACGCCCCGGAGATCCGGCTGTTTTAATAGCCGAATCAAATAAAATAAGGAAAGAGTTGGGATGGCAGCCTCGGTGTGAAGATTTGGTGAATATCATCAGCACGGCATGGGAATGGCATAGGCGCCATGCAGTCGGGCTTTAATTGTTCAATTTTTGTTGTTTAATCTTTAACGAAACCCCTGCTATTTTGAATATAATCAACTACATATAGCTCTGACGTTTTTCCCTTCACATATTTTAGCAGTTCTTGTATATGCTCATGTTTTACATTATAAACACGCATTGATACATTTCGAAAGCCATAGGAAACACCATGATAGGAACATGATATATTCCAAACCCTTCCATCATAATTTTTTATTATATTGATAATTTCGCTTATGCACCCAGCTTTATCCGGTACAGTGAAGTTAAGCTGGTAGCCTATTTGATCTCCTCCTGTGACCGACATCAGAAACTGCATTATATCGTTGCGGTTGATAATTCCCACTACTTTTCCGTCATCATTTACTACAGGGGCCGCAGATATCTTATGTTTCAAAAGGATTTCGGCAGTTTCATCCATCGTATGCTCAAGAGTAACTGTTAATGGATGAGGCGACATTATCTGTTTAACTTTAATATTGGAAAGAAAATTTTGAATTTCTTTTTTATCCATGGGCAGGAATTCGGATACCGATGCTCTATCAAAGTCCCTGTCGGCGACAACTCCTACCAGTTTGCTATTATCAAAGACAAGCAGCACTCCGGTATTATTGTCCTTGTGAAGCTTTGCAGCTTGCTCGATGGTGTCATCAGCACTAATGGATCTTATCTCTTTGTTCATCCAGTTTTTAACTAACATTTTGTGACCTCCTTTAATTGCCCGTTCCTAAGCATTCTTTATGTGAAAAGAAAGGATCATCATGCATTGGCATAAAAACCCTATGCAATTAGAGTGTGAAATGTCAAGGATAAATTTTTACGATTTTTTCCAGATTGTTTAGATTCTCTTTAGCAAATTCAATTGTCGGATCTATGCCCAGGGCGGTTTTATAATATTGAATCGCTTTATCTTTTTTTCCCATATCCCTGTAATTGGATGCAATGTTGGCGTAATCTATGGCTGAACCTGGATCTATATGGATATTTTTTTCAAAACATTTTATCGCCATTTCGTGCTTTTTTAGTTTAAAATAGCAAAATCCCATTAAATTGTAGATGTCGGTACGCTCCCCGTCGAATTTTTCTCCCTCCTTCAGCATGTTAAGTGCTTCATCATACCTGCCCAGATCTTTTAAACAAACACCCATATAGGAATATATACTTGCGATTTCCTGTTCATCAGGTTTTAAGGTAAGGGCCTGATGAAAATAATCCAAAGCTTCCTCAATATCTCCCATATTAACAAGGCTTAACCCAATATAGAATTTTATGTAATATTTTCCTGGGAGTATCTTGTCGGCTGCTTTAAGCTTGCCAATAGCTTTCTCGGGGTGATATTTTTCCGTTATCAGTTTGGCGGAAAACATTCCCACGCTTGTGCCTGCTGATCTTTCCCGGAAATGCGCTCCTGGAATTATTGTGTAAAATGCGGGTATTTCAAGTTCCGGATGGATTGTATTTATCAGGATTATTTCCAGATTTTTTTTTGCCAGTGCGGCAACGCAATGCTCTATCTCAATTTTAATATTGTTGTTTGAGAGGTCGGGCAGCGATGATATGGAAATTGTTTTTGAAGGATTTCTTATAAAATCTGTCTCCTTAATTTCTGTAAATTTAGGCAGGCCGCTTGCTATATAGTTGGAGGAAGTGTTGAAATCGCCTCCTAACTGGGCTGTTTCAGTAAGAGCCCGGCTTAAGGCTTTTTGCGGATCCGGTGTTGTGCCTGCTGTCCATACTATTTCACTGGTGTCAGGGTAAGTTGAAAGGTCAAAGGCCATCACCCCTACAGTCGAAATACCCATTCCTGTTGAAAAATCGGATAAATATAACTCTATTCCGGCTTTTTTATATTTTCCGAGCATTTCAACAACCATGGGGTCTGTTGCTGAATCAGGATCAATTGCAGGTACATTAAGTTTACCGCGGCTGATAATTGACGAAACGTGCCGCTCGACTACTTCACAAGTTCCCTGCAGTATTGCTTCTTCTGCACAGTTTCCGGCTGAAGGGCCGTTGAATTCATTGATTGCAAAAAACCAGTCAAACGGAATCAGGATTTCCTTGTTCAGAGTAAGGTTGTAAGCTTTTGCCCATTTTAATGGCAGCCCCTCAAAGATTTTTTTGGCTTGTTCCAGATCATCAGAATCATCGTGTACGGATTTTGCGATCATTTCAAATGGAATCGCTTTTTTTTTCAGCTCTGAGTGTTTTGCTGTAA